>WTCI01000190.1 GCA_013138655.1 Desulfuromonadaceae bacterium
ATTCTTGTCTTCAAATCCAAGCGGCGCAAAGGGTACCGTAAAAAATACGGCCACCGTCAACCCATTACCCGACTCAAAGTCGCGGCAATCGAAGCTTAAGGAGGCGATCTCATGGCTCATAAGAAAGCTGCCGGTAGTTCCAGGAACGGTCGCGACAGTGCGGGCAAACGGCTCGGGGTCAAGCGTTTCGGAGGTCAGGAAGTGACCGCCGGTTCCATTCTGGTCCGCCAGCGCGGCACCACCTTTCACCCCGGCAACAACGTCGGTTGTGGCAAGGACTACACCCTGTTCTCGCTGGTTGATGGCGTGGTCAAGTTTGAAGTCAAGGCCAAGGGGCGTAAGCAGATCAGCGTTTACACTGCCTGATCAGCTCCTGCCCAGGAACTCAAAAAAACCCGGTGCTGCTAATGCGGCCACCGGGTTTTTTCCTTTGTGGCAAGGCGATTCGTTGCTGCGTTACGCTCAGTATCCAATTTAAAGTTATGGCGACTCCGCCTCGCCCCGAAATGCCTGCAAGCCTTGCCGCAGACTCTCTTTGCAGTATCTGCGATGGTTTGGGGTATAGCGGTTTAGGAAAAAAGCTATGAAGTTTGTCGATCAGGTCAGAATTGAAGTCAAAGCCGGGGATGGCGGGCGCGGTTGTGTCTCCTTCCGTCGTGAAAAATTCGTTCCCAAAGGTGGTCCCGACGGGGGTGATGGTGGCAAGGGGGGGAACATCTATTTTGTCGTCGATACCGCCCTGACGACCCTGCTTGACTATCGTTATATGCGCCATTGCAAGGCCAAGAACGGTGCGCCCGGGCTGGGTAAGACCATGCATGGGAAAAATGGTGAATCTCTCGAACTGCGGGTGCCGTCGGGAACGCTGGTTTACGACGACGAAAGCGGTGAGCTGCTGGCCGATCTGACCGAAACTGGCGAACCGATCCTGTTCCTGCCCGGTGGCCAGGGTGGCCGGGGTAATGCCCGTTTTGCCACCAGTACCAACCGGGCACCGCGCCATGCCCAGCCAGGGATTGCTGGTGAAACCAGGCAACTGCGCCTGGAATTGAAGCTGCTCGCCGACGTTGGTCTGGTGGGGTTGCCGAATGCCGGCAAGTCGACCCTGATCTCGGCCGTTTCGGCGGCCAAACCGAAAGTTGCCGATTATCCCTTTACCACTTTGGTACCGAACCTCGGCGTGGTTCCGTATGGCGGCTACAAAACCATGGTGATTGCTGACATTCCCGGGCTGATTGCCGGGGCCAGCGAAGGGCATGGCCTGGGAACCCGTTTTTTGCGCCATGTCGAGCGGACCGACTTGTTCCTGCATATGGTTGACCTGAGCTGTATGCAGAGTGGTGATCCGTTTGAGAATTTCCAGATGATCAACAATGAACTGCGTAACTATGATGAGTCGCTGGCGCAAAAGCCTCAGTTGGTGGTCTTGACCAAGATGGATGTCCCCGAGGTCAGGGAACAGGCGGAACAGTTGGCTGGCCACTTTGAGTCACTCGGCTACCCGGTCTTTCCGATTTCTGCGGTGACTGGTGAAGGGCTCAAAGCGCTGGTTTTTTCCTTGGGCGAGGAACTGGATCGCCTCCGCGAGATGGAATCGGCCTCGAGTCAACTTGACACCGGTCTGGACTGAGGCTAGTCTGCTGCGGTTCGCAACACGTAGCAGTAAATTTTATTTATCCTGATGATGAATTGAGGGGATATGCGCGAGGCATTACTTGCCCATGTAAAACGGGTGGTGGTCAAGATCGGCAGCGGTGTGATTTCCAATGCGGCCGGGCTGGAAAATCAGCAGGTGGCCGCCATTGCCGAAGATGTCTGTGCCCTGCTTGACCGGGGCCTGGAAGTGATCCTGGTGTCCTCCGGTGCGGTGGCGGCCGGCAAGGGTCAGCTGGGTATCTCCGGGCGGCCGCAGACGATCCCACAAAAACAGGCGGCCGCCGCCATTGGCCAGACCCTGATTATCCGGGCCTACAAGGAAACCTTTCTCGCCCGTGATTATAACGTCGCCCAAGTGCTGCTGACCCGTGATGACCTGTCGAACCGCCGTCGTTATCTGAATGCCCGTAATACCATGATGACCTTGTTGGAATATGGTGTCACGCCGGTTGTCAATGAGAACGACACCGTTGTTGTTGAAGAAATTCGTTTCGGTGATAACGATAATCTCTCGGCTCTGGTGACAAGTTTGGTCGAAGCTGACCTGCTGATTATCCTCTCCGATGTCGACGGGCTTTACGATAGCAATCCGGCGGATAACCCCCAGGCAGAATTGATCCCGGTGGTGGAGCGGGTGACTCCGACCATCGAGGCTATGGGTGGGAGTTCGCGGGGATCTCTCGGCACCGGTGGCATGATCACCAAGCTCAAGGCCGCGAAAAAAGCGGCGTTAAGTGGCGTCGGAACCCTGATCGTTAACGGTCGCAGTCCGCATATCCTGACGCGAATTTTTGCTGATGAAGAGGTCGGGACCTATGTCCTGCCGGCCCAATCAAGGTTGACGGCGAGAAAGCAGTGGATTGCCTTTTCCAAGAAACCGCGTGGTAAATTGCTGATTGATGAAGGTGGCCGGCAGGCGGTGATCAAGCGCGGCAAGAGCTTATTGCCATCGGGAGTTTGTGGAGTTGATGGTGGTTTTGAGCGGGGGGATGCCGTGCGACTTTGCGATCGGGACGGTCACGAATTTGCCCGCGGGGTGATCAGTTATTCGCTGGCGGAAACTCTACAGATCATGGGAAAACAGTCTGTCGAGATTGAGAAGATCCTCGGCTACAAATATCGGGATGAGGTGGTTTGCCGAGATAACCTGGTGCTGACCGTTGCAGGAAAAGAGGAGATCGAGTGATGGCGGTGCGGGAAGAGATGCTGGAACTGGCAAAAGCGGCGCAACAGGCGTCGCGACAAATGGCGGTTTTGTCGTCGGGGGTGAAAAACGAGCTGCTGCTGAAGATGGCCGGTGCTCTGGAGACCGCCGAAGCGGTCCTGCGACAGGAGAATGAAAAAGACCTGCAGGCCGCCCGTGACCGGGGAATGGCACCGGCGATGCTTGATCGTCTGGCGTTGACTCCGGAACGGATCAAGGCGATGGCCGATGGTTTGCGTGAAGTCGCGGCACTGCCCGACCCGGTTGGTGAAATTACCGGCATGTGGCTGCGCCCAAACGGCATTCAGGTCGGTCGCCAACGGATTCCCCTCGGGGTGATCGGTATCATCTACGAATCGCGCCCCAATGTCACCGCCGATGCGGCGGGCCTCTGCTTGAAGAGCGGCAATGCCGTGGTGTTGCGGGGGGGGTCGGAGGCGCTCCATTCAAATAGGGCGATCGGCAGCATTCTGCAACAGGCCATGGAAGAAATGGGTCTGCCGAAGGCGGCCCTGCAGGTGGTTACGACCAGTGATCGCAACGCGGTCACCGAACTGCTTAAACTGGAAGAGCAGATCGACCTGATCATCCCGCGCGGCGGTGAGGGGCTGATCCGCTTTGTTGCAGAAAACTCCCGCATTCCGGTCATCAAGCACTACAAGGGGGTCTGCCACACCTACGTCGATGCTGCTGCCGACCTGCAGATGGCGGAAGAGATCTGTCTCAACGCCAAGGTGCAGCGGCCCGGGGTCTGTAATGCTATGGAAACCCTGCTGATTCATCAGGATGTTGCTGAAAAGTTTTTGCCACAGATTGTTACGGCGATGCGCAAAGCAGGTGTTGAATTACGCGGCTGTGAAAAGGCCCGACAGATAGTTGCCGATCTGATCCCGGCCACCGAAGAGGACTGGCATGCCGAGTATCTGGAGTTGATCCTGGCGGTGCGTGTTGTTGACAGCTACGAAAAGGCGAAAGAGCACATCGAAACCTACGGTTCTTTACACACCGAGGTGATTGTTACCGACAATTATCAATTTTCTCAACGCTTCCTGCGTGAGATCAACTCAAGTGTGGTGATGGTGAATGCCTCGTCCCGATTTTCCGATGGTAACCAGTTGGGACTGGGTGCCGAGATCGGCATTTCGACCTCCAAGTTGCATTCTTTCGGTCCCATGGGATTGGAAGATCTGACGACGCGTAAATTCATCGTCTTGGGTCATGGTCAAGTCAGACATTGATGGGCGGCACTGATGCGTATCGGCATCCTCGGAGGTACTTTTAACCCGATCCATTTCGGTCATCTGCATATTGCCGAAGAGGTGTTGCAGAGCTGTGTCCTCGACCAGATCTGGTTTCTCCCGACCTGTCAGCCCCCCCACAAGAAGTTGGCGGACGAGGTGTCTTTTTCGGATCGCCTGGCGATGGTGGCAGCAGCGGTGGTTGATGAAGAACGTTTCGTCGCCTGTGACCTGGAAGGACGGCGCGGTGGCCCCAGCTACTCGGTCGAAACCCTGGAGCAGTTGCGTCGGACGTTCCCGCAGCACGTCTTTTATTTCATTATGGGGCTCGATTCCTTTCAGGAGATTGGCCTCTGGAAAAACTACCCACGTCTCTTTGAGCTGGCTCACTTGGTTGTCACGGCCAGGCCCGGATTTTCCGGTTCTCTCCAGCAATTGCTGCCGGTTGCTATCGCAGATCGCTTCTGCTATGATGCCAAATCCAAAAATCTGGCGCATGCAGCGGGGTTTTCGGTCTTTTCCGTCACCCATACCAGCCGGGATATTTCATCGACAGCGGTGCGAAAGCTGCTGCTGCTGGGGGGTGATGTGGGAAAATTGATTCCGGCGGCAGTTTATGAATATATCAGGCGGCATCATCTATACCGGAATGGTTGAGTCGTTGCCCGGGAAACGTCTGTCGCGTTATTGTCTTTAGTTTAAAGGATTGATCTTGCAAGCAAGAGAAACTGCCCTGAAGGTTGTTGAATACGCCTTGGATAAAAAAGGCTTCAACCTGAAACTGCTGGAAGTCATAGAGCTGTCATCGCTGACCGATTACCTGTTGCTGGTTTCGGGTCGTTCCGATCGTCAGGTACAGGCCATTGCTGAGAACATCAAGCTTGAGCTGAAGAACCGTGAAGACCTCCTGCCGCTGGCGATTGAGGGGATGAGCCAGGGACGTTGGGTGTTGCTTGATTATGGCGGGGTCATGGTGCATGTCTTTCAGCAGTCGGTGCGCGAGTTTTATGATCTTGAAGGCCTTTGGAGCGAGGCTCCGGAAGTGCCGCTTGAACGGACCGACGCCGGGTGAAGCTGCGGCTGGTTTGTGTCGGTAAGCTGGCAGAAATCTGGCAACGGGAGGCTGCTGAGGAATATGCCGGTCGGTTGCAGCGATATTTCCCGTTTGAAGTCATTGAACTGAAAGAAGAAAAGGGGGGGCGCAAGGGAGATATCCCTGGTTTGCTCAGGCGCGAAGGGGAAAGGATTCTGGACAAGGTTCCAGATTCGTCCTTCCTGGTTGTTTTGGATGAGCGTGGCCGCAGTCTTGGCTCCGAACAGCTGGCGACAAAGCTGGGAGAAGAAATGCTGCATGGCGGCCGCGACTGGTGTCTGGTGATCGGTGGCCCCTACGGGCTCGATCCGGAGCTGCGGCGCCGGTCGGACTTGCTGCTTTCCCTGTCGAAAATGACTTTTACCCATCAGATGGCAAGGATATTTTTATTGGAACAGCTTTACCGCAGTAGTACTATTCTGCGGAATGAGCCTTATCATAATCGCTAGTTTTGCAGGACGGATCAGGAGTCGGAAGGTAAGATGGAAGAAGAACAGTTGCAGGAAACCAGAAAAAACCTATTGAAAATACGTGAAGAAGTTCTGCTCGAAGCTGAACGGGCGTATGCCGCTTCACAATCGCTGGGAAAAGATGGTGTCCCGGATATCGGCGATATGTCGTCGAACAGTTATAACCAAGAAGTATTGATGAATTTAAGTGAGACACAGCGCGCTCGGGTCCGTGATATCGACGTTGCTCTTGATCGGATGGATAAGGGCGTTTACGGCCTTTGCGCTCGTTGTGAAGAGGAAATCCCAAGTCGTCGGATGGAAGTTCGTCCCTTTTCCCGTTATTGTGTTGACTGTAAGTCAGAAGTCGAAAAATTCGGTGAATAACAACCGCTGATCGCACCGTTCGGGTGCCGCCTGGAGATGACCATGATTGTTGTTGCTCTGTTCGTGTTCGTGTTTATCCTTTTCGCCGTCGGGTTTCTTTATTTCTGGGGGATCAATCCGGGGGTGGTCACGGTGTTTCTAACCAGTGAGCAGAGCTTTACCCTGCCGACGGCCATCATGATGATCTGCGTGCTGCTGATCGGCTTGTTGCTCGGCAACGGGGTTCACATCCTCAGTGCTGTTGCCAGCTCTTTAGGTTACTGGCGCGGTGGTCGGCGGAGAAAGAAAGCTGAGGAGGTCAGTGCCATCTATCGCAGCGGGGTCGGACGATTGCTCTCCGGTGATCTGAAAAAGGCCAGAAGCCTGTTAGGGAAAGCTCTGGATCGTGATCCCAAACGGGTTGACAGCCATCTGGCTCTGGCCAGTGTTGCCGAACAGGACGGCAACCGGCAGGAGGCGATCGAGCTGTTACAAAAGGCGCGCAAGCTTGATCCCAAGGGGATTGAAATCCTCTTCAAACTGGCGCTGATTTTTCAGGATGTCGGTCGCCGCGAAGAGGCGATGGGGGTTTACAAGGAACTGCTCAGCAACGATGCGAATAACCGCAAGGCGATGCGCGCCCTGCGTGACCTGCAGGTCGAACTGGGCAGTTGGCAGGACGCCCTGACGTTGCAGAAGCGGATTGTCAAGGCCACCTCCTCCGGTCCCCGGGTTGAAGATGAAAAACGGCAATTGCTGCAACTGCGCTATGAGGTGGCCCGTACCGCCCTGGCGGACGGTGAGGCGGAACAGGCTGCTGAGGATTGTCGCGATCTGATCAAGCGGGCTGCTGAATTCACCCCGGCACGGGTGACTCTCGGGGATGCTTACCGTCAACTGAAGCGGGATAGCGATGCCGCCCAGGTTTATCAGGACGGTTACAAGGCTTTGAAAAAGAGCGTTTTCCTCGCCCGTCTGGAAGATCTCTATATCGGTGCCGAAGATCCGGCGGCACTGCTTTCCTTCTATCGCAGCCAGATGCAGGACGATAGCGATGATCTGCTGCTGAAACTCTATCTGGGTCGTCTTTGTCTGCGGCTGGAAATGGTGGATGAGGCGCTGCAGCATCTGATTGACCTTGAAGCCAGCGGTATTGAATTCCCTCAGCTCCATCTGCTGTTGGCCGAAGCCCATCGGCGGCGCAACAAAATTGATCAAGCGGTGGTTGAATACCAGCGTGCTCTGGGTATCGACAGTCATCTGTCCCTTGGTTTCGTCTGTGAGGTCTGTGGTGCCAAGCAGGATGAATGGCTGAGTCGCTGTCCGGAGTGCAAAGCTTGGGATTCCCTGGTACTGCCCGAGCGGAAACAGATCCAGGATGCCAAACCGGTGGAGGGTCCAAAGGCGATCCCGCACGGGCAAAGGGATGACTAAATGACCGTAGGGCCGGTGGCGCTGGTCATTCTTGATGGCTGGGGGATCAGTGACCGTTGCGACGGCAATGCCGCTTGCCTGGCGAAAACACCGACCATGGATAGCTTGCGGCGCGACTGGCCGAGCGGGCAACTTGGGGCTTCCGGTCGCAATGTTGGGCTACCGGACGGGCAGATGGGAAATTCCGAGGTCGGGCACTTGAATATCGGTGCCGGGCGGATTGTTTATCAGGATTTGACGCGCATCAGCCTGGCCATTGAAGATGGCAGCTTGTTCAATAATCCGGCCTTGATCGAACTTTGTGGGAAGCTTGTTGTCAGTGGCGGTAAGCTGCATCTACTCGGACTGCTGTCCGATGGTGGCGTCCATTCCCACAATAGCCATCTCTACGCGCTGGTGCGCATGGCTAAGAAAATCGGTGTCCGGGATGTCTGCATCCATGCTTTCATGGATGGCCGTGATACGCCGCCGAAAAGCGGTGCCGGCTACTTGCAGCAACTGGAGAATGAACTTACCGGCATCGGTCTTGGTCGAATTGTCACAGTTACCGGCCGTTACTGGGCCATGGATCGTGATAATCGCTGGGAGCGAGTGGAAAAGGCCTACCTGGTGTTGACTGAAGGAATCGGTCATCAGGCCGCTGACTCGGCCGAAGCGATTTCTTCTGCCTATGCCGCGGAACAAACCGATGAGTTTGTTGAGCCTTGGGTGATCGGCCCTGCCGGAACCATTGATGATGGTGATGGGGTGTTGTTTTTCAATTTCCGTGCTGATCGGGCCCGGGAGATGACCCGTGCCCTGACCGAGGTCGCTTTTTCCGGCTTCAACCGCAACAAGATTCCGCAACTGGTCGATTATGTCTGCCTGACCGAGTACGATGAGACCTTTGCCCTGCCGGTTGCCTTCCGGTCGGAAACTTATCCGGATATCCTTGCCGAAGTGGTATCAAAGGCGGGTCTTAAACAGCTCAGGATCGCTGAAACAGAAAAGTATGCACATGTGACCTTCTTCTTTAATGGCGGCATAGAACATGCTTGGGAGGGGGAAGATCGGGTGTTGATCCCGTCCCCGCAGGATGTTGCCACCTATGATCTGAAGCCGGAGATGAGCGCTTTTGCGGTCACTGATGAGGTGGTCAAAAGGATTGAATCAGAGGCTTACCAGTTGATCATTCTTAATTTCGCCAACCCGGATATGGTTGGACATACGGGCGTTTTGAATGCCGCTGTCAAGGCGGTTGAAACGGTCGATACCTGCCTGGCACGCGTGGTCGCAGCGGTCGTTCAGGCGGGCGGGCAGCTGCTGATTACTGCTGATCATGGAAATTGTGAACAGATGAGTTCAGCTGACGGCGGTGCCCATACCGCTCATACCTGCAACCCGGTCCCCCTGATTTTCGTGGATCCGAGCCGTAAAGATGTCAATCTGCGCAACGGAATTCTCGCTGATCTGGCGCCGACGATTCTCGAACTGCTAGCTGTTCCGGTGCCTGCGGCCATGACCGGTCAATCTTTGTTGATAGATTGAATTGAGTCATAAGGGGAGGCGATGGCTGGGGTGTGTCAAGGGCTTGTCTGGTTTGTAAAGCAGTTATTGCCGCCCGCCTGTCCCCTGTGCCTGCGCAGCTTCCCGGAGAAATGGACGGAGCCGTTTTGTGCTGATTGTCTGAGCGGTTTTCGGCCTCTTCCTGAAGCACACTGCCCGATTTGTGCTTTGCCCTACCCGGACGCTTCCCATAGCTCTCACCGTTGCGGCCGCTGTACGGTCAATCCCCCACCTTTCTCAAAGGTTTACCCTCTCGGGCTTTACCAGCACCAGCTACGTGAAGCAATACATAAATTCAAATTTAACCAGAAGGTTGGCTTGGACCGACCGCTCGCAAAGCTGCTCAATCGGATTATTGTGGATCCCACGGCGACCTTGATCATCCCTGTCCCCTTGCACCGAAAGCGTTTGCAACAACGTAGCTATAATCAGGCGTTACTGCTGGCTCGTGAACTGGCTCGTTTGAAAAAAATACCACTGGCCAAGGATCTGTTGCAGAAAACTGTCGAGACTCCTGCCCAGCAGGAACTCACTGCCAGAGAGCGGGAGAGAAACCTGAAGCAGGCTTTTCAGGTCAAAGAGGCGCTTGACGGGGAGCGGATTTTGCTGGTGGATGATGTGCTGACCACCGGGGCGACGGCAGTCGCCTGTAGCAGGAC
>WTCI01000016.1 GCA_013138655.1 Desulfuromonadaceae bacterium
GCTTTATGCAAAATCGGGCGAAAAAGCCTTCCAGAAGGTCTAAGTTTTGATGATGGTGAAAGCGTTAGCCGTTAGTCACGCGGCGAACGCAGAAAAAGTGGCAACACAACATATCAGACACTTTTAAATACTAGATGTTGCTTGGCTGGAAGACGGACCATCAACAATCTGAATTGCGGGGAAAACTGGTCATTTGGGGATCGGAATCGGTGGTGGGATGCCGCCGAAATACGCATCCAGAAACAAAAATCGCTCGGCAAAGCAAGAAAACAGTGATTTCCAACGCTTTTCTCCTTTATTTGCGGTAGTTTTAGCTGATTTCCTCTAAAAGTCTCCTCCGTTCGGCCTTCCTTAGAAAACGCAAAATCTCATAAAACAACTCCCATCTCTTACAAAAAAAAGCCCGGGAATCCCGAGCTTTTTTTATCTCACTTTTTTGCACTGGATAAAGTGAGTGCTGTACTACTGAATCCCAGTTAACCATTCCTTGACAATCTCCGGATGCCCATCCACCCAGGCTTTGGCTACCTCTTCCGCTGGCTTCTTTGGATTGCCGGGGACATCCTCAACCTCAGCGATCAGCTTGCTGACTTCCGCGATGGGGATGTGAAAGTTCATCAGGAACTTAAAGGCCTTGGGATTTCTCTTTTCCAGCTTTTTCGATACGCCGACGTAAACGGAAGCATCGGGAAAGGCGCAGGAAATCTTAGTGGCCTTGGAATCGCCCTTGACATGCTGCCAACAGGACTCGTTGTTAGGTGGCTCCTCCAAGCGGACCAGGCCGTACTTGGCCATGGGCCACTCGGGTTCCCAGTAGTAGAAGATAATCGGTTTATCCTTACGCATGGCTTCTTTCATTATCGCCAGGAACAGCCACTGCTGAACTTTGACCGGTTCCATGTCCAGACCGTATTCTTTAACCTTGGAGGTATTGATCTCCGAGGCTTCCCAATCAAAGGGGCCGACCCAAATTTCCCCTTGACCATCGCCGTTGGTATCAAACATGGCCTCTTTGCCCTTAAGGTCGAAGATACTCTTGATGCCGTTAGCAGTGGCTAGTGCTGTAGGCATGTAAAAGCCCTGAACTGCCTTGTCGTAGCTGAGTTTCACGGCTACGCTTTTACGCTCGGTCACATACTTGTCATAACCCGCCTGCTGATTGGGCATCCACATGTCCGGATACACATCGACTGAACCCTTCTCAAGGGCCGGCCAGCACAAAGAGGCGGAGATGGGAGTGATTTTCACCCGGATATCCAGCTTCTCCTCAAGCACGTACTTCATGACTTGCTCGATGGCATTAGACCCGGCCCAGCTCATACCGCCGATCACCACATGTTTCCGCGCCGCCAGAACTGTTCCCGGCCCCATCATGACGATTATGGCCAGAAGGACCAGAGACAGGCCCCATTTCTTCTGATTACTACTCATTTCCATGGATTCTCCTCCTTTGGAATCAATTTTACTGCCTTCAATCAGTGGAAAAACCTAAAGGCGCTTGGCTTCGCGCAATTTTTTCGAATAACCCTGGAGAATGCGGTCAAGGACGATGGCGATAAACAGGATGCCGAGCCCGGCCTCCACGCCCATGCCCAACTCTACGCGCTGGATGGCAAAGAGGATATTACCTCCCAGCCCTCCGGCACCGATCATCGCTGCGGTGACCACCATGGACAGGGCCATCATGACGGTTTGGTTGATGCCAGCCATAATCGATGGCATCGCCAGCGGGATTTGTAGTTTGGTCAGCATCTGCCAGTCTGAGGAGCCGAACGACAGGGCTGCCTCAATGAGTTCCTCAGGAACTTGGCGGATACCCAAGCTGGTCAACCGCACCATCGGCGGCAGGGCAAAGATGACCGTAGACAGGACTCCGGGCACGTTGCCGATGCCGAAGAACATCACCGCCGGAATCAGATAGACGAAGGACGGAATGGTTTGCATCCCGTCCAGCAGCGGACGCAGCAGCTTTTCTATCCGGTCGCTTCGGGCTGAAAGGATACCCAGCGGAAGCCCCATCAGAATAGAAATAAAGACGGCAGTCACCACTAGGGCCAAGGTACTCATGCCTTCTTCCCAGAGCCCGAAACTACCTAGAAGATAGAGGCAAACCCCGGTCATCAGGGCGGTGCTACGCCCGGCACTGCGCCAAGCCAGCAGCATAAAAAGAGTGATATTTACTGGCCATGGCAACCAGAGCAGTAAATTATCGATCTGGTTCAGTATGACGTCTATGACCGCAGTGATACCGTCAAAGGCGTCGGAGAAATTATCCGTCAGCCAAAGGACAATCCGCTCTACAAATTTGCCGAGGGGGATCGGTACAAACTCCATCGATGGAAACCCTAAAATATGAGGATGACCGGCCTGCAATCACCGGCCAATCGGGAGAAACGGATTAAGGACTCGGTCTATCTGCCAAGGCGGCCAGCAGAGCGCCACGGACGATCAGTCCGCGCAACCGTTTGTCATCACCAATCACGGCGAGGGGGAAATCCTCTCGGCCGAAAAGGTCGTTGATGCCGGTGTCGGGCTCAACCGTCGGCACCTCCTTAAGGATAGGATCGAGACTTTTACCCTGTTCGTTGGCGAGACGGTAGGCATCCTCTAAGGTCACCATGCCTCGCAGCTGGTGGTCCTTGTTGACCACCATCATGCTCGTGATGCCCAACTCTTTCATCTTACGCAGGGCGGTCTTGGGCCCGTCTTTGGGATAGATGACCGCTGCCGCCTTGACCATGACGGACTGGGCGGTGAGCACCTTGGACACATCGACGTCCTCGATAAACCTGGCGACGTACTCGTTGGCTGGTCGGGTCAGGATCTCCTCTGGAGAACCCTGCTGGACGATCTCGCCGTCCTTGAGAATGATGATCTTGTCCCCCAGCTTCAGAGCCTCGTCGAGATCGTGAGTGATGAAAACGATGGTCTTGTTGAGCCGGCTCTGCAAGGCCAGAAGCTCATCCTGCATCTCCCGCCGGATCAGGGGATCGAGAGCGCTAAAGGCCTCGTCCATAAGCAGAATATCAGGATCGACCGCTAGCGCCCGGGCCAGGCCGACGCGCTGCTGCATACCGCCGCTGAGCTGCTCGGGGTAGGAGTTCTCCCAGCCCTGCAGCCCCACTAGTTCCAGCGTCTCCAAGGCCTTGGCCCTGCGGTCGGCCTTATCGATCCCCTGGACCTCCAGGCCATACTCGGCATTTTGCACCACCGTACGATGAGGGAAAAGGCCAAATTTCTGAAAAACCATGCCGAAGCTGCTCATGCGCAACTTGCGCAGCTCGCTGTCGGAAAGCGCTGTGACATCGACTCCATCAATAAATATTTTACCGGCGGTCGGCTCGATGAGTCGATTGAGGCAGCGGATTATGGTCGATTTCCCGCTGCCAGACAGCCCCATAATGACTATAATTTCACCCTCGGAAACCTCAAAGGACACTTCTTTGACCCCGACAGAAAGTTTCTTTTTTTTCAGGAGATCTTCCTTGGACCAGCCTTTTTTTATGAGAGCTATGGATGCTTTTGGATTTTTACCGAAAACCTTAAATAACTCTTCTACTTTTATTTTTGCCATACGGAAAAAATAGTCCTAATAATTTCTGAATTTGGTTGCTGACTTCAGGTTAGAACAGCAACATAACGTTTATACGCGAAATATTCAAGATATAGACTTTTTTGAAAATACTAATTCCAGGACAAAATAAACCTCAGCGTGTCTATGCAGGACGGAGCTTTCATGTAAGTTGATCGATGATGTGGGATCTGAGTTTTGCTAGGAAGAAAACAGACAGATCGGAATTTCAAAAATCAGGATTTTACTTTTGAGAACGGATTGCGGAGAGATTTGGTCAATTGCAATAATAGTAAGTTTTGACATGCTGTGGAGACCCCAGATTCTTACAAGTGTCGTATTGCAACTCACTGGAGGCACCAACTCTCTGTTTAGTTGAAAATGTCCTGAAAATTGTTCCGTATCGTTTCGAGGGATAGCAAAAACGCTATGCCGGACACAGGGGGGATCGAGATAGCCCTATTTCTTCATTCGAGTACCCGTTATCGGATCGAGTAGGAGCAGACCGCTAACCGCAAACCTGATTCCGTCCTGCCTTTTTCGCCCGATACAGTGCCTGGTCGGCAGCCTTGATCAC
>WTCI01000105.1 GCA_013138655.1 Desulfuromonadaceae bacterium
CCATCGGGGGCTGTCCCGGTTTTACGGTTATGAAACTGTGGTGGTTCGCATCGCAAAAGCCTGGGACAGCCCCCACCCTTCGCCTTCGCTCAGGAGCCGGTGGGGACAGTCCCGTTTTTGCTGGGGAGCGTGCTACGAACCCTTTAGCGCCATTCGGGACACTGGCATTGGGACAGGCAATCGCAGCGACACAGAGTCAACAGCAAGATCAGACTGCCAGCTGACTTGCCAGCAGTGGCAGCATCGGGTCGATTTCTCGACGACCTGAACTCACGACCTTTTCCAGCCCGGTAAGGATAATATTCGACGCCCGCAGGCCGACCATCTTGCCGTAATTCCCCTTCAGCATATTTTCTACGGCTGCCTGTCCGAAACGAGCGGCAAGCAAGCGGTCGAAAACGGTCGGTGAGCCGCCGCGTTGGTAGTGACCGAGAACGATCACGCGGGTTTCAAAACCGATCCGGTCTTTGATCTGGTCAGCAATATCCTGGGCTTTTCCAGCCCCTTCAGCAACCAGGATGATTGAATTACTGCGTCCTTCACGATAACGTCGCCGCAGGTCGGCACAGATTTTTTCAAGATCGTATGGCTCTTCAGGAATCAGGCTGTATTCAGCTCCGGCAGCAATGGTGGCTACCACGGCCAGGTAGCCGCAGTTTCGCCCCATGGTCTCAACGACGAAAGCACGATCATGGGATGATGCGGTGTCTTTCAGGTTATCGACGGCGCTGACAATATTGTTCAGTGCGGTATCGACGCCGAGGGACATATCAGTAAAGGGGATATCATTGTCGATGGATGCGGGAATGCCGATAACCGGTATCCCTTTACGGTGAATTGCATAGCCGCCGTTGAGTGATCCGTCTCCGCCGATGACGATCAATCCCTCAACTCCCATACCTTTCAAGTTTTCGCTGGCCAGTTGCAACCCGGCTTCCGTTTTCATTTCTGTGCAGCGGGCACTCTGCAGAAAGGTTCCTCCACGCTGTAAAATGTTACTCACTGATTTGGTCGACATGATTTCGTAGAGCCGGTCGATCAGCCCTTGAAAGCCTTTCTGGATTCCGATGACCTCAACTTCTGCAGCCAGTCCGGCGCGGACAACTGCACGTACCGCGGCATTCATGCCGGAACAATCCCCACCACTGGTCAAAACAGCAATACGTTTCATTTGTGAAAATTCCATCCATCAAATAGAGGCAATATGATAAGTTGAACGGCGACAGTGAATTCTAGGTTTTCTTATTGTCTTCAAGAAGTTAAACAGCCGTTAAAGGTTTTGTCAAAGAATATTCTGTTTTCTTGACGAGAACTGTTTCCTGTGGACTTTTTATAAATATTGAGAATCTCAAGAGATCTTTTTATCTTCTGTGGGTATTCTGTAAGAAATGTGACAGAGGGATCCTGATTATGTTGACGAGTCTGCCAATTCCAGATGTTTTGCCAATCTACCCGGTAAGGGATCAGATTATTTTTCCTTATATGGTTTTGCCGCTTTTTTTTACCCATGTGATGACTCCGATCATTGAAGAGGCGATGCGAACCGATCAATTGCTCGGCGTGGTTTATTGCCCGGAAGATAAAAATATCTGCTCTTTTGATGAGCATCCCCGTATCGGTACAGTTTGTAAAATTAACCAGTTGATCAAATTTCCCAACGGCGGTGGCAAGGTGACCATAGAAGGGCTCAGTCGATTTTCAATGCATTCTGCGGTGACTGAGGAGCCCTGTTTGAAGGCGTCAATCAAAGTTATCAAAGAGCGGGAAAGTCAGGGAGTGGTTGCTGACGCCCTGATTCAGAGTGTCAATGCTCTGTTGAAAATCGCTTTGGCTTATGGGCAAACTTTGCCGGAAGATGTCAAGACGATGATCGACCGCATTGACCACGCCGGTCGTTTAGCCGACATCATTGCCGTCTATGTCGGCATCTCCACCGCTGAGCAACAGCAGCTCTTGTCCATTATTGATCCTATTGAACGGCTGAAAATGGTCTTTTTACATCTGACCACGGAAGTGCAGAAAATGCAGATCAAAGAGGAAATCCAGGGTGAGGTGAGCAAGCGGATTGGAAAAAGTCAAAAGGAACAGATCCTGCGGGAGCAGATGAAACAGATTCAGCAGGAACTTGGCGAAAAAGATCCACGTCAGGAAGAGCTCAACGAGTTGCGCACCCGCATTCGTCAGTCCGGGATGCCGGATGAGGTCTTGCTGGTGGCCGAAAAAGAATTGCGCCGCCTGGAGCAGATCAACCCGGTTTCCCCCGAATATACCGTTTCCAGGAGTTATCTGGATTACCTCTGTATTGCGCCCTGGCAGAAGGGGACGGAAGACACTCTTGATATTCACCAGGCGCAGCAAGTGCTCGATAAAGATCATTACGATCTTAAAGAAGTCAAACAGCGTATCCTTGAATATCTGGCTGTGCGTTCATTGCGAGATACGACCAAGGGCCCGATTCTCTGCTTTGTCGGCCCCCCCGGAGTTGGTAAAACCTCACTGGGGCGCTCCATTGCCCGGGCCATGGGACGCAAATTTATCCGTTTTTCTTTGGGCGGGATGAAGGACGAGGCGGAAATTCGCGGCCACCGGAGAACCTATATCGGTGCTTTGCCGGGCCGGGTGATTCAGGAGCTTTGCCGGGCCGAATCGAACAACCCGGTTTTCATGCTCGACGAGGTTGATAAAATTGGCCAGGATTTCCGCGGAGATCCTTCTTCGGCGCTTTTAGAAGTTCTGGATGCGGAACAGAATGACAGTTTCAAGGATCACTATCTGGATGTGCCATTTGATTTGTCGAAGGTCATGTTTATAACGACCGCCAATGTTTTGGATCCGGTCCCGCATGCGCTTAAAGATCGCATGGAGGTGATCCGATTAAGCGGCTACAGTGATGATGAGAAACAACAGATTGCCTACAAATACCTGATTCCGAAAGAGATTGTCGAAAACGGTTTGGCAGACTATCCTCTGGTGTTTACTGAGGATGCGATCGGTAAGATTATGCAGGATTACACGCGGGAAGCCGGGGTGAGAAGTCTGGAACGGAAGATTGCCGCTGTCTGCCGCAAGGTGGCCAAAGAGATCACCCAGGGGGATGTCCCTCGCAAGGAAATCAAGGCAGCCGATATTGAAGAGTTGCTCGGCCCCTGTACCTATTTTGTCGATGTTGCTAGCGAAGAAGACCGGATTGGGGTCGTCACCGGTCTGGCCTGGACAGAATCCGGTGGTGATATCCTGTTTGTTGAGGCGGCCAAAATGCCTGGTTGCAAGAATTTAACCCTGACCGGCAGCCTTGGCGAGGTCATGCAGGAGTCGGCCAAGGCGGCATTGACTTATGTTCGTGGCCGCGCTGAAGATTTCGGGATAGAAGCAGATTTTTTCGATAAGAACGATCTGCATATCCATGTTCCTTCCGGGGCGATCCCGAAGGATGGCCCCTCAGCCGGGGTCACGATCGCGACAGCGCTGATCTCGTTGCTGAGCGGACGACCGGCCAGGCGTGATATTGCGATGACTGGGGAATTGACCCTGTCAGGACGAATCCTGCCGATTGGCGGGGTCAAAGAGAAGGTCCTCGCGGCGCGGCGTGCCGGGGTAAAAACAGTCCTTCTGCCGGCGCGTAACCGGGAACATCTGGCCGAACTGGAAGAGTCCAACCTGGATGGAATTTCTGTCGAACTGGTCGATTCGATTGATCAGATTCTTGAGAAGATTCTGCTGCCCGCCTGATTT
>WTCI01000270.1 GCA_013138655.1 Desulfuromonadaceae bacterium
ATCACTTCCACCGGGCTGACGAACTGCACAAATTCAACGTTGACCCGCTGGGGAAACCAGGGATGGTTTTCTATCAACGGGCCGATTTCATGCACCGGAAAATTTTCGACATCTTCAATAAAAATCACGCAATGAGGATTACCCATCGACACGCAGGTGATCTCGAACTGTCTACCGGCAACCTCCAGAGGCACAGAGATGACCTGTTAATCGGCAGGCCCGGTCATCGGCAGGTCGGCCCTGGTCAGTCGCGGGACTCCCATGTTGACCTGCACCCGATCAATCAAGCCGGAGTCGCCGGGAAACAACTGCAACGGCAAAATGCCATTGCCGGTCTCAACACGGATCGCCAAACGGTCAACCAAGCCATGATCATGAGCATACTTGGCAACGCAGCGGATACCATTGCCACACATCTCCGCCTCGCTACCGTCAGCATTGAACATGCGCATTTTCAGATCAGCCTGTTGCGACGGCAGGATCAGGATCAGGCCGTCTGAGCCGATACCGAAATGGCGGTCACTGACTTTTTTTGCCAGTTCAGCCGGGTCGGTGAGCGACTCCTCGAAGCCGTTGATATAGACGTAATCGTTACCGGCACCCTGCATCTTCGTGAATTTCATCGCCACCCCTCTGGTCGGTTGTTGTTGACCTTTACTCTCTGATACTATAAACAGCGTCTGGAATGCTCACAATAGAATTTACGGAGACGATATGGCTTTTTTCCTGAAAACCAAACTCTGGCAGACTGGCTCCCTTGACTGGTGGGCGATGATCGACAATGAAGATGTTTACCTCGGCAGCCGGGAATTCCCCCTCCCGCCGGAAGAGGGAGATGAGTGGCTGGTGAGTTCCACCGGACATCGCTTCAAAGTGATCGAAGGCGAAGTTCGCCTGATCGCCAAAGAAGAACCGGTTGAGTCACGGCAGCCCTGGTAATCGACCAGCTGGAGACCAGCCAGTTGGATAATTTCTCCTGCCTGGCGTACTGCCCGGAAACCCCGCAAGGAGCAGCGGTCGACTCATTGATGCGCCCTGACCTGCTCAACTTTATCAAGCTGCGGCTCAGTTGAAATGGCAAAGGCCCCCGACGCAAAAAACATCGGGGGCCTTTGCTTGTCTCAATCCAGTTCCCACCCGGAGTTTCCGGATGCACACGAATCAAGTTTCTTCCGACAATCCCTTCAGGGCAATCAACCGCGTCCCGGCCAGACGGTCATTCCAGCCACGTTGGTCGGCACTGGCCAGAATTGCCAAGTAACCCAGACCGACCGGCAACAGCTGCAGCAACCCGCCGACACTGCGCAAAAACGCTTGGGAAAAAACCAATGACTCCCCGGCTAAAGTTTCCACCCGCAGCCCTACCAGCATCTTGCCAGGGGTCTGCCCGGCGAGAAAATGGAACAGGGTAAAGTAGCCGAAAGTAAGAAAAAACAGGACCAGGAAATAGGGAACAGACAGGTCGATCAAGGTTTCCAGAGAAGGGAACAGACTGCCGTCATTGACCGCAATGGCCGCTTCCGCAGCAATGATGAAACTCGTGCCGACAATCAACAGCAATAGCAGGTCACAGCAAAAAGCGCTGATACGACTGACCACCGGCGGCAATAAGGCAGAACCCGCAACGGCTGGTGGCACAATCGGCAGATCGGGTTCAACTGCCGGATCGGCAACTTCAGGGGGGACAGGCTCTCCCATGGTGCCGGCAGTGAGCTCTTCTGCAACTATTTCAACCATGGGTGCCGAGGCCTGCGGCAGCTCGCCATCCTCCTCCTGAACGGAAACCGAAGAATCGGTGAGTGTCCCTTGAATTTCCTCGGCAGTCGCTTCTGCCGACACGGTGGACTCTTCGTCCGGGAGAAAACCATCAACAACCGCTTCAGCAGAATCTTCCTTTAAAGCAGCAACTTCTGCCGGCAGCCCATCGTCTGCTTCGGTGATAATCGCTAAAATCGGGTCGTTGCCGAACAAATCGGTCTCCGGAGCCCCCTCGACCTGAGGAGACTCCGGTAAGTCAAAAGGGTCTTTAGGGTCCTCCTCGGTCCCTTCAGACTCTTCAAATTCAACCTCATCAGTGCTGAAAGAAAATTCCTCGGCGGCCGCCGGAGGCGGTTCAAAATCTTCCGCCTGTAAATCATCTTCCGAAGCGGTAGAGTTCGTTTCTTCGCTCACTGAATCATCGGCCGGGTCGAAACCGAAATCATCATCCAACCCGGTATCTGCAGAGGAATCTTCATCCGCATCGCTTTCACCTTCTCCCAGGTCAAAAGCAAACCCTTCGCCAGTGTCAGCAGAGGCAGCCTCCTGATCCGGCGCGGGAAGGGTTTCTTCGACCTCCTCATCGGCAGAAGCTTCTTCGAACAACTCATCGAAAGAAAGATCTTCGTCCTCTTCACTGTCACCCATGAAGTCAAAGCCGAAATCATCCCCAGCACTGGGGACTTCTGGAGCGGAGTCCTCAGCCACGGAATCGGTTGTTGCCGTAGCAGTCGCCGCTACAACTCCGGTTGCCGCAGCAACTGCCGCATCCACTGTTGTGCTCTCCTCTGCTGCTACAGCGGCCAGATCTCCAGGCTTCATCTGCCCTGGAAAGAGGACACTCACGATCCCGAAATGCTGCTTGTGCTCAAGTAAATCCTTGCCACATTTCTTGCAGTTATCGAGATGGTCAAAACTGTTGTAGCCACACTTAGGGCATCTCATGACTCATCCTTTCTTGGGGAGCAGCATCGCTGCCGCATCTGCCTTTGGCTAAATCTCCATAAAGATATTGTAAAATTGTCACAATCGCAAGTCCGGCGGTCTCGGTGCGTAAAATTCTTGGTCCCAGGCTGACCGGCTGGTATCCTGCCTGCTGTGCTTTTTGAGCTTCTTCTTCGCTTATCCCACCTTCAGGCCCAATCAAAACAGCCACCCCTCGTGGTTGATTTTTCGGCAGTAATTGTTCCAGAGGCCGGGCGCTCTCTTCCCAAAGCATCAGCTTGAAATCTGCCGCGACCAGCGCCAGAGAATCGTCCAGAGAGGAACTCAGCTGCAATTCAGGCAGGTGTGGTTGGCCGCATTGACAAGCAGCCGACTGAATAATTTTTCCCCAGCGCTCGAGCCGTTTCTGCTGCCGCTCGGCCTTCAGCTGTCCGACACTCCGGGCCATCCGGGTCGGCAGAAA
>WTCI01000230.1 GCA_013138655.1 Desulfuromonadaceae bacterium
TACAGCCGCACGATTTCGACCAACATCGATCCCATCGAGAAAAAGCCCCTCTTTCACCTGCACCCCGGTTCGACATCCTTTTCCATCGCCACGGTCGGCTGCAATTTTAAATGCCGACATTGCCAGAACTGGGAGATTTCCCAGTATCCGCACATGCACGAGGGAGAGATCGTCGGCAGAGAGATCACGCCCAGGTCAATTGTGACGCAGGCCAAAACTGCCGGTTGTGCCTCCATCGCCTACACCTATACCGAGCCGACCATCTTCTTTGAATATGCCTACGATACCGCGAAACTGGCCAGTGCCGAGGGGATCAAGAATGTCTTTGTCACCAACGGCTATACCAGTGCGGAGGCGTTGCGGACGATTGCCCCCTATCTGGATGCCGCCAATGTCGACCTGAAGGCGTTCAATGAGGATTTCTACCATAAAATCTGCGGGGCGAAACTGCAGCCGGTGCTCGATACGATCCGCCTTTACAAGGAGTTGGGGATCTGGGTGGAGGTGACGACCCTGATTATCCCCGGCTACAATGATGATGAAAAGGAACTGCAGGCGATCGCCGAGTTTATCATGAGCGTCGGCGAGGAGATCCCCTGGCACGTGACCGCTTTTTATCCCACCTATAAACTGCTCGATGCCCCCCGCACTTCGGCGAAAATCCTGCGCCGCGCCCGCCAGATCGGTAAAGACGCCGGGCTGCGCTATGTCTACGAAGGGAATATCCCCGGCGAGGGAGGGGAAAACAGCTACTGCTACGCTTGCGGTGAACTGCTGATTGAGCGCTATGGCTTCGCGATCCGGGAAAACCGGATTGAAAATGGTCGCTGTCACTCCTGTGCCGCAGCTATCGACGGGGTGGGGCTGTAGTTCCGGGTGATAAACGAGCATATAAGTTCAAGTAAATCCTCGATGTCGGTCACGGAAATCGAGGAACTGATCAGCATTTCGACTGACCGCACGGGACACTGGCGGTGTTTTTAATCTTTTTAACGGTTGTCCTGTATTGACTTCAGACGGCTAAATAGGTTACCCAGAGCAGGCGTTTTTTTCGATTGCTTTGCCATCTCATGACTTTTTGTGAGTGCATCTTATTTGTGCCGGCAACAGCTTTGCAGACAGCAGGAACCGCTCTGGATTCATTGCTGTTTTTCAAGCCGTTTCCTTTTTTATTTCGAGTTTTACAACACGCCGAAATAACATTCATTCAGTTCATATAAACCCGATCGTTCGAGAGATTTAAGCCGATGAACACCAAGCGTTTTGTCAAAAGTGACCTTTGCCCCGAATTAACTGAAGTCGCCCCACTGGGATTGGATGGTGCCACGCTGGCACAGGCGTTCCGCCATTATTACACCAATCATCTCGGCCGCGATAAAAACTGTCATCTGTTGCATTATGCCTACGAGGCACTGGCCCTGGTGGTGCGCGACCGCCTGATGGAGCGCTGGAAGAAAACCCGTTACGCCTACGAAGAGAGCGATTGCAAGCGGGCCTATTACCTCTCTCTGGAGTTCCTGATGGGTCGGGCCCTGGGGAATTCAATACTCAATCTTGGGGTTGTGGATGAAATCGCCGAGGCACTGAATAAAATCTTTCTCGATTTTGAAGAAATGGCTGATGTCGAACAGGATGCTGGATTGGGCAACGGTGGTCTGGGCCGATTGGCGGCCTGTTTTCTCGATAGTTGTGCCACCCTGCAGTTACCTGTGCAGGGGTACGGTATCCGTTACGAATACGGGATGTTTCGCCAGCATATCAAAGATGGTTATCAGCTGGAGGAACCGGATCACTGGCTGGGTGTGGAAAATCGCTGGGAGATCGAGCGTCCCGAGTACCAACAGCGGATCAAGTTTGGCGGCCGTAGCGAATTTTACGCAGATGACAACGGCAAGCTCCGGGCACGTTGGGTTGATACCCGCGATGTTATGGCGGTGCCCCATGATATCCCCATTCCCGGTTATCAAAACGGTACGGTGAATACCCTGCGCCTGTGGAAGGCTGCCGCGACGGCCGTATTTGACCTGGGAGAATTTAATTCCGGTGACTACCCGGGTTCCGTGGCAGCAAAAAATGCGGCGGAGAAGATCACCATGGTGCTCTATCCGAATGACGCCAGTGAAAACGGTAAAGATTTGCGTTTGCGCCAGCAGTACTTTCTCGCCTCGGCCAGCTTGCAGGATGTGCTTGAAAAGTGGGTGACAACCAAAGGCTCCGAGTTTAGTAATTTTGCTGAGAAAAACTGTTTTCAGCTCAACGACACCCATCCCAGTTGCGCGGTCGCCGAACTGATGCGCCTGCTGTTGGATGAACAGGGGCTGGGCTGGGACGAAGCCTGGGAGATTACCCGCAGCACCATGGCTTACACCAATCACACCCTGTTGCCGGAAGCGCTGGAAAAATGGTCGGTGCGGATGTTTCAACAGCTGTTGCCGCGGTTGCTCGATATCATCTACGAGATCAACGCCCGCTTCCTCAAAGAGGTGGCTCACCGCTGGCCCGGTGATATGGAGCGACAGCGGCGCATGTCGATCATCGAGGAAGGGCCCGAGCCGCAGGTGCGGATGGCCTACCTGGCGATCGTCGGCAGCTTCTCGGTCAACGGCGTTGCCGAACTGCATTCCACACTGCTGCAGGCGGGGCTGTTCCGTGATTTTTACGAGCTGTGGCCGGAGAAGTTCAACAACAAGACCAACGGTGTCACCCAGCGCCGCTGGCTGGCTTGGTGCAACCAGGGGTTGAGCCGGCTGGTCAGCGACAGCATCGGCGACGGTTGGGTGATCGATCTGGCGCAACTGGAGCAGCTCAAACAACTGGCCGGGGATGAGGATTTCCAACAGCGCTGGCAGCAGGTCAAACGTGAAAACAAGCTGCGCCTGGCCGAGCTGGTCAAGGCCGACTGCGGTGTCGATTTCAATCTGGAGGCCATGTTCGATGTGCAGGTCAAGCGGATTCATGAATACAAACGCCAGCTGCTCAACATCCTCCATGTTATTCATCTTTATGACCGGATCAAGCGGGGGGATATTGCCGATTGGACGCCGCGCTGTGTGCTGATCGGCGGCAAAGCGGCACCCGGTTACGCCATGGCCAAGTCGATTATCAAGCTGATCAACAATGTTGCCCAGGTGGTGAATAACGACCCTTGTGTCGGCGATCTGCTCAAGGTCGCCTTTTTGCCCAACTACCGGGTTTCGGCCATGGAGGTGATTTGCCCGGGAACCGATCTGTCAGAGCAGATTTCCACCGCCGGAAAAGAGGCTTCCGGGACCGGCAACATGAAATTTATGATGAACGGCGCTCTGACTATCGGCACCCTGGATGGTGCCAATATCGAGATCCGTGAAGAGGTGGGAGAGGAGAATTTCTTTCTCTTCGGCCTGACCGCTGCCGAGGTGGAAGAACAGCGGCGTAACTACAATCCTGAGGCAATGATCGCGGCTGACGAGGACCTCTCCCGGGCTATGCAACTGCTGAGCAGCGGCCACTTTAATCAATGTGAACCGGGGATTTTTGAGCCGATTATCCAGGCGATCTGCAGTCCTCAGGATCCCTGGATGGTGGCTGCTGATTTTGCCGGTTATGTTGTGGCCCAACGGCGGGCTGCAGAGGCTTATCGCGATCAGTGTCACTGGACCCGAATGAGCATTCTCAACACGGCCGCCAGCGGCAAATTTTCGACTGATCGAACCATGCAGGAATACAATGAAAAGATTTGGAGATTGGAGCCGGTTGCTGCCTTGCCGGTCGGCAAGATCGCTTCAGGGCCCTCATCCGTTTTTGCTGAGACGGTCAATGATGAGCAGCTGGAGGTGGTGGAGACCACGCAGCCCTTTATCGTTGGAGGTGTTTTTTGATAAGGGCGAGCGTTCCGCCCGGGAGGCTGTCGCTCCGGTGGTGAAACAGGACAATCCTGCGGTAGGGGCGATCCTTGTGATCGCCCTTGTTCTTTCGGCGATCAGGATTCGGGCGAATACAAGATTCGGGCGAATACAAGATTCGGGCGAATACAAGATTCGCCCCTACCTGCGCATAAATAACCACCGGCTCAATAAATGATTTGCCTGTTCCATCAATCCCGTTGGATGACGTTCAGTTTGAGAATCTTCTGGTTGTAGGCGAGCAGCAGGTCGCTCTTCTTCAGGATGCCGAGCAACTGCTGATCCTTTTTTGAGACCACCGGCAGGGTGGAAATCTGTTTTCCTTCGAAGATCTCGAAAGCGGTTTCAAAGTTGTCCTCCGGGTGGACAACAATGACACGGCTGGTCATGATCTCTGACGCGACCACCAGTTCGCTCAATTCACCAACCTAGACAAGAAAGCTTCTCAGGTCGCTCATCGACAGGATTCCGACCATTTTCGCCTGATCGTTAAGTACCGGGAAGTGCGGGTATGGGCTGATTTCGGCTTGTTTAAGTACCTCGCCAAGGCGCATCCCTTCGCGGATGGTTTCAAATTCGCTGTCCATATAATTGCCGACCTGCATGCTGCGCAACAGATTAACATCGTGGCCGCGTACCATGCGGATCCCTTTGCGCATCAGCTTGGTTTCGTAGATTGAATAACCGTAAAACTTCTGGACTGTCACCAGGCTGATGATGCAGCAGGTCATCAGCGGCAGGATGATGTCGAAATCGTAGGTCAGCTCGAAGATGGTGAAGATGGCGGTGATCGGCGCCAGGGTGGTGCCGGCGACCACCGCGCCCATGCCGATCAGGCTGTAGGCGGCACTGGTGGCGACGCTGCCGGGGAAAATGGTTTCCGCGATCGCCCCGAACAGGCCCCCGAGCAGAGAACCGAGCACCAGCGAAGGAGCGAAGATGCCGCCGGAAAAACCGGCCCCCACCGAGCTGGCGGTGGCGAGCAGCTTCAACAGCAGAACCACCAGCATCAGGCCGATGGCCATCTGCGAGGTGAGTGCCAGGTTGATCGATTCGTAACCGACGCCGAGTACATGCGGCCAGCCGATCGCCATGGCGCCGATCAGCAGCCCGGCAATGGCCGGGCGGGAGGAGAGGGGGATCTTCGCCCGGTTGAACAGGTTTTCAACGGTTGACACCGAGCGGATAAAGAGGATCGACAGCAGTCCGGCGAGAAAGCCGAGCAGTGCATAGAGGGGCAGTTCGGCATAGCTGACCAGTTCGTAGGGGGGGACCTGGAAGGTCGGCAGGCTGCCGAGAAAGTGGTGCGAGACCACTGTGGCGGTGACCGCCGAGATGGCGATGTGGCTCAGGTAGCTGACCTGGAAATCAACCAGGATGATCTCGGCGGCGAACAGCATCCCGGCCATCGGCGCGTTGAAGGTTGCGGCGATTCCGGCCGCTGCACCGCAGGCGAGAAAGACCCGCCTCCACTCGGCAGGCAGTTTGATCAGCTGGGCGATGGAGGAGCCGACCGAGGAGCCGATATGCACCACCGGGCCCTCGCGGCCGACGGAAGCGCCGCAGCCGATCGACAGGGCGGTGAAGAGGGCCTTAAAAAAGGCGGTGCGATGGCGGATGGTCCCTTCGTGGGTGACCACTGCCTCGATCACTTCCGGCACCCCGGCACCGCGGGTCTCCGGCGAAAGCCGACTGATCAACGGCCCGATCAGCAGTCCGCCGAGCGCCGGAATCAGTAACACCAGGTACCAGGGGTAATGCTGATTGACTTCGAGCATGGCGAAGGGATCGGGCCAGAACAGGTCGGTGGTGATCAGCAGCAGGTAGCGGAAGGCGACCGCCAGAGCGCCGGTGGTCATGCCGATCAGGACCGCCACCACCAGCAGGGCGATCAGATTTTCGCGGTTGGGGCTGAATTTCCAGGTGATCTTCACAGAAGGCCGCTCTCCGGTTCTCAGATGGTTGCAGGAATCCTAACATGCGCGGAGCTTTTTTGTCAGCAATCCGGGTATTTAATGATGGCGGCGTAAAGAAATCCGCCCTCCGGCGTTGCAGCAGTTTTTCAGGATCTCGACACGCCAAATGTATGCCTTCGTCCCTGAAAAACCTCTACGTCTTGTAGGTCGAAATTTTTGCTTAGCCACCTACTATGGCTTTTTTCGAGGGCATCAATACTGAGCGCAATTTATGTTACACTGGTTTGATATCGCCAATGTTGTGAAAATGAAAGGGCGCAGATGGAACAGCTGGATCAGATTGCGAGCATTATTGCCCTGAGTATGGGGGTGGCCTGGGCCAGTGGCATCAACTTGTATGCCGCAATCCTGATGCTCGGGCTGCTCGGCTCAACCGGGAATATGGTGCTGCCGCCGGATCTGCAGATTTTGATGAATCCTCTGGTGATTTTTGCCGCCGGAGCCATGTACTTGGTGGAGTTTGTCGCAGACAAGGTTCCGGGAGTCGACACTTCCTGGGACACCTTGCACACCTTTATCCGCATCCCGGCCGGTGCCGCACTTGCTGTTGGCGCCGTGGGAGAGGTTGATCCGGCTGTTTCTCTGGCCGTGGCAATTGTCGGTGGTAGTCTGGCAGCTGGAGCTCACGCCACCAAGGCCGGTTCACGGGTCTTGATCAACGCTTCGCCGGAACCCTTTTCTAACTGGATGGCTTCGCTTACCGAGGATGTCGTGGTCATTGCCGGGCTCTGGACGGCACTGCACTATCCCTTACTGTTTATCCTGTTCCTGCTGCTGTTTATCCTGTTGATGGTTTGGTTGCTACCGAAAATCTGGTGGGGTATCAAGCTGGTTTTTACTGCCCTGATCAGCTTTTTTACCGGGAGAGGAAAGGGGCCGCCACCGCCGCCTGAAATAAAATTGCCGGAGTCTTTTCCTGAGCTACCGAAAGAATAGGGAAATGGGGCGGGTTCCGGGCAATAAAAAGCAGAGGATGATCGGCATCCTCTGCTCATGAATTTTTAAAATGCAATCAGCTGCACATCGATAACGGTTGTACACTGGTCTGCTGATGCAGGCGGCGATCCTCGCCGGCAAAAACTTGTCGACTTTCAGCGCGGATTGAATCAACACCGACGACAGTCCAGTCTCTTTCCCGCTGAAACATCTGTACCTCCCCAAGGTAAAGCAGGATGTCCAGAAATTTCTGTGTGACCAGATCTTCAACTCCGTCCCTGTAAATTACCTTGATCATCAAGCCACTCCTCCTTTTCAATCTGTTGTTGAATTTGAAAGAAAAGCGTATTTGCCACTGATCGCGAACGGGCCATAGTATAGCAAAAGGTTACCGAAAAAGAATAGAAAAAAAACACACTATTTTGTGTGGGTTTATCGTTAAATATTAATTATGCGATCGGTTTCATACGGACACAAATTATTTTTCAGAGGTGGGAAGGCATTGTCCGCACCCGTGGAAAAAGGTATCTTATTGTGATTTCGACCGACACTATTCTTGAAGATCGGGAGGTAAGTATGGAGATCGATTGGGCATACCTGCGAAAAGGTTGAGCGTCCTGTAAAAAGGCTCAAGAGTTTCTTGAGGAAAAGCAGGTGACCGTCAAGGAAGTTGTGGATGCCAGAAAAACACGGATTGAGGCGGATGAAGCATGGGGGATGTTAAAAACAGCTAAATCCCTGGCCGTGGCCAAGGGGAAGAAGGTTTTGCGTTTCGATACTGTTGCTGACGAGAAAGATGCTGTTCTCAAGCGGGCTATGGGGCCGAGTGGCAACTTGCGTGCACCGACTTACCGGGTGAAGGATGGGTTTGTTATCGGTTTTCATCCGGAACTTTATGAAGAATGGGTGAAGTAAATTTTCTGTTTAAATAAAAACAGGCACCTGCTCAAATTGAGTAAGTGCCTGTTTTTATTGTGGAGCCACCCAGCGGAATTGAACCGCTGACCTGATCATTACGAGTGAACTGCTCTACCAACTGAGCTAGGGTGGCAATGATTGAATCTGTTTTCTGTTTTAAAAACAAAAGCTTAACTCAGATTTTTCAATCCTGTGCAATTTATAACTGTGCGGAATTGCATGGCTGAGTTCGTGGATTATGACGACATTCACTATCGCTGTCAATGGTTGTGATGCTCTGGATCTCTCCTTAAACTCTTGGCTTTTTGCTGTCAAATTTCCTCTCTCGATTCAGACGTATTGACGGTGACAGTTGATGTGAATGTTCCCTTGAAAACCCTTGATATTCGACCGGTTGCTGAATAATATAGTGCTCTTACACAGTGCTTTAATAGGGGAGATCGATATGGAATGTTTTTCATGGAAAAAAATCATCACCGTTCCGGCTCTTTTTGTGTTGTTGTTTTTGCTTGTTCAGCCTGCTTTGGCGGAAAATGAGGAGCGTTATACCAAGTTCAATGTGCACGCCCAGTCGAAGACCGGTAGTATGGCAAATGCCAGTTATGCCAACTACACGAATCCCGGCGCCGGGCATGTCATTGTTCCGGCGGGAACGCAGATTGTCATCACCAAAAAGTCGCGTAAAAAATTTGTTTTTACCTATGATGATGGTGGCAAAAAGGTGACTTTTGAGTATCATCAGCCGCGCATGGGGATGAGCCTTGACGAGTATCTGGATAAGATCACTTCCCTTGAACCGACCTCGCCGGCAGGTCTTTCGTCGCTGGATCGCAAGGGGGTTGCTGCCGGCAAGGCCCTTGTCGGGATGAGTCGTGAGGGAGTCATGACGGCTCTCGGTTACCCCGCCGCACACCGGACACCTTCGCTGGATATGTCGACCTGGGTCTATTGGACCAATCGTTTCAAAACTTTGGCTGTCGAGTTTGATGACCGCGGTAAGGTTGTCAATGTTCGTTACTGACGCTGGTTCGCTTTTATTCAATATGCAGGTAGGGATTTAATGCAGGAACAGAAGATTGCCCTGGTGACCGGGGCGAGCAAAGGGATAGGCGCGGCCATTGCGCGGGAACTGGCCGGGGACGGATTTCGTCTCTGGCTTAATTATCGCAGTGATCACCGGGCGGCAACATTACTGGCGGAAGAGATCAGGGGCAGCGGTGGTGACTGTACCCTGCTTCCCTTCGATGTGGCCGATGTCGCTGCGGTCGCTACCGCCCTTGAGCCGTTACTTGAGCACCAGGTTCCACTGGTGCTGGTCAATAATGCCGGGTTTGCCCGTGACGGTATTCTGGCGTTGATGAGTCAAGGGGATTGGGAGGATGTCCTGGCGGTTCATCTCAACGGTTTCTTCAATGTGACCCGACTGGTCGTTGCCCGTATGTTGAAAAAAAGGCGTGGGCGCATTATCAATATTGTTTCCACCTCCGGCGAGACCGGGATGGCCGGACAGGTGAATTATTCTGCGGCCAAGGCCGGATTGATCGGCGCAACCCGATCGCTGGCCGCTGAAGTCGGCAGGCGCAACATTCTGGTCAATGCCGTGTCTCCCGGTTTTATTGCCACCGAGATGACCGCTGATTTACCGCAGGAGCAGATCCTGCCGATGATTCCACTGGGGCGGATCGGTGAGCCGGAAGAGGTTTCGGGGCTTGTGAGCTTTCTCTGCTCCGAGCGGGCCAGCTATATTACCGGACAGGTCTTTGCCGTGAACGGCGGAGCCCACATATAAATGATGGCTTAGCCATCTCATGACTTTTTGCGAGTGCATCATAAATGGAGGGCGTCCGATTTGTATAGAGTGGCCATTACCGGAATCGGCATCGTTTCTTGCCTGGGGAATGACCTGAGCTCTGTCGGCAACGCTCTGCGAGAAGGTCGGTCCGGAATTGTCATTGACCCGCAGCGCGTTGAACTTGGATTCCGCAGCCCTTTGACGGGACAAATTCAGGATTTTGATCCTTCCCTCCTGTCGCGAAAACAGCGTAAAACTATGCCGGATTTCGCGGTTTGGACCTACGCTTCAGCTTGTGCCGCTCTTGAGTTGGCAGGCCTTGCTGCGGATGCGATTCAGAATGAGCAGACCGGTTTGATTTACGGCTGCGACTCCAGCAGTGTTGCTGCGGTTGAACAGGTTGATGCCTTGCGGGATCGGGG
>WTCI01000160.1 GCA_013138655.1 Desulfuromonadaceae bacterium
CTGAAACGGGAGATCCACATCGGGTTTGCCGTCGCTCTGCGCAAAGGCGGATTGATCACCCCGGCCCTGCATGATGTCAATCGCAAGAGTCTCGATCAGTTGATGGCCGATCTGGGCGACCTGATCAGCCGAACCCGAAGCGGAAAACTGCGCGGTTCGGAGATGACCGATGCCGGCATCACCGTGACAAGCCTCGGTGATCTCGGGGTGCAGACGGTTTATGGCGTTATTTACCCGCCGCAGGTCGCGCTGGTCGGGCTGGGTCGGATTCGCGAACGTCCCTGGGCCGAGCAGGGGTTGCTGGGAGTCCGGCCGGTGTTGACCGCGACCTTGGCCGGCGATCACCGGGCCGGCGATGGCCATCAGGGCGGTCAGTTCCTCGATGCCTTGGGGCGGGCCCTGCAGGAGCCGGAGAGTCTATGACTGAAGCCGAAATCAGAACCCACATCTTCCGCGGTTTGGAGCTGATTGCCCCCGAGGCCGATTTCGACGAACTCCCCAGCGGGGAGAACCTTCGCGAAGAGCTCGACATCGACTCCTACGACTTTCTCAGTTTTCTGATCTGGCTCAATGAGGATCTGGGTGTTGAAATCCCAGAAATCGACTATGAGAAGCTGATCACGCTGGAGAACCTTGTTGCTTACCTTTCCCAGCGGCTCAACTAAAGTTTACCCCTGATCGGTGAACTGTGCCGCGATTTTTTCTGCACTCGTTCCGGGGAGTACCCTGACAACATTTTTCAACTCATCCGAACTCAATGGCTCTTCGTGGGTCAGCTGAAATTCCAAAACTGCATGGTTTGCCTCGGATATCTGTCCCGGCTGCCGGGTCCGCTCAATAATGCGCTGTTGCAGCTCCTCCGCCGAGAGAGGAAAGTCGAGGATGTACAGGGGGATTTTCAGCTTTTCGGCCAGTCGGCTCATCGCTTCGCGCGGCTGACGTTTGATGAAAGTGGCGTCGATAATCGTGTTGAACCCTGCCCCCAGTAGTGATTCGGCCAGCTCCAGCAACCGTTGATAGGTGTCCTCGGTCGCTGTGGCGCTGTAGATACCACCATCGATCGGTGAATGGCTGGCTGCCGTGGCCGCGAGGTCGTGCAGGCGTTTCCGTTCGATATCGGAATGGAGGCAGATCGCCCCGCATAGCGGAGCCAACTCGTTGACAAAAGTGGTTTTGCCCGACCCGGACAGGCCATGGCAGATGATCAGTCGCGGGGTGTGTGGTGCGACATAGCCGCTGGCGAGTTCGAGATAACTGTGGGCCAGATGTAGATCCGTGCTCTTTTCCTTTTCATCAAGATCCGGTTGCGAGAGTCGCAGGCAGGCCACCTTGGCGCGCACCATTGCTCGATAAACTTTATAGAAGTTGAGCAGTACCGTTCCCGGATAATCCCCGGTTTCCCGCAGGTAGCGGTTGAGGAAACGCCAGCCCAGCGCGGCCTCTCCCCGGTCGTCAAGATCCATTGTCAAAAAGGCGACGTCATTGATCAGATCAATCCAGCGCAGGTTCTCGCTGAATTCGATACAGTCGAAAAGCAGCGGGGCTCCGTCAAACCAGGCCATGTTGGCCAGATGAACATCGCCGTGACACTCGCGGATGAACCCTTCAGACTGACGTTGCAGGAATATTTCCTCCAGCCGTGCGTGAGCTGTCCGGCTCCAGCTTTCCAGCATGTCAACCTGTTGTACCATGCCGGTGTCGGGCAAGAAGCGACGGATTTGCACAAAATTCTGTAAAATCGGCTCGATAATCAATTGCGGTGAGCCGAATTCGCTGTTTGTTTCGGTAACCGGTGCGTGTCTGTGAATCTGCGCAATTTTTTCCGCAAACCTTTCCATATGATCGACAGACAGTTCTCCGGCAGCCAACATTCGGTCAAGCTGCCTCCGTTGCGGGAAACGTCGCATTTTGACTGCGTAGTCGATTTCCGGCTCCCCGTTCAATTTCGGACTGTCCGGTTCTCCGCCTATCCGTACGATTTCGAGGTAAAGTTGCGGGGCGAAGCGCTTGTTCAGGCGCAGTTCCTCTTGGCAAAAATACTGACGTTTTTCCGGAGTGGAAAAATCGAGAAAGCCGAAATTGACCGGTTTTTTCAGTTTGTAAGCAAAATCTCCGGCCAGGAAGATCCAGGAGATATGGGTTTCGACCAGTTCGACCTCAGTCACCGGATGGTCATAAAATGACGGGGTGAGCATCCTTTTGACGAGTGCATCCTGAGTTGTGTGCATTTTGTCGCTCCCGGTAAACCATCGACAAAACCGACAAGGAGGTGATTGACAGTTATGCTTATAGACTAATAGATTAATCTGTGAGTGCAATCCTGCGGTGTTCAATTGTGATGGCGTCGCAAAAAGTCCGCCCTCCGGCCTTGCAGCAGTTTTTCAGGATCTCGACATACACATATGTATGCCTTCGCCCCTGAAAAACCACTACGCCTTGTAGATCGAAATTTTTGCTTAGCCATCTCATGACTTTTTGTGAGTGCCTCAATTGTTGAAGTTAGGAATCTGTCGGACTATCCGGGCCGAGGCGATTTTGTAAAAGTGCCTACGGCTTTAAAAGCCGAATGAATTTTTTCTTGCATGTTTTCACGACTCCAGGGTATTAAAATTGCTTCCGTGCAACAGTTCGGACACTCATCCGGTCCCTATCGTCTAGCCTGGCCCGGGACACCGGCCTTTCACGCCGGCGACGGGGGTTCGAATCCCCCTGGGGACGCCAATGAAACAACAGCCTTTTCCGCTTTTTCGGGAGAGGCTGTCTGCTTTTTCAGCGGATCTCGTTTGATATTATTCCCCATACCGATAAAAGGTTTTTTCTATGTCCCAAGCTCCGATAATTGTTGAGATTTTTTCCGATGGGGCCTGTTCCGGGAATCCTGGGCCCGGCGGTTACGGGACCATTTTGCGCTACGGCGAGCATGTCAGGGAGCTTTCCGGCTACGATCCGGAGACCACCAACAACCGGATGGAAATGCTTGGTGCCATTGTCGGGTTGGAATCGCTCAAGCGTCCTTGTCGGGTCAGGTTGACGACTGATTCACAGTATCTCGTCAAGGGGATGACTGAGTGGGTTGCCGGCTGGCAGCGGAAGAACTGGAAAAACTCCAAGAAAGCGGAGGTTGCTAATCGAGACCTCTGGGAGCGCTTGCTTGAGCAGAGTGCCAAGCACCAGATCGAATGGACCTGGGTGAAGGGGCATGACGGACATGTCGAAAACGAACGCTGCGATGAATTGGCCCGTGCGGCGATTGCTGCAGGGGGTTGCTGAACACCGCTGATCAATGCTGTAAAAACGGAACAGGTGACGATTTCCCCCGGTACTTTTTAGCTGAAAGACCATATGTGGTATGTGTTCAGCGATGGGAACCACTTTTTATTGAATCTATCATGTCAAGAGTCTTTCTGCTTGATGTTTCATCGACTGCAAAGGATGATATGTCTAGAACGCTTGAGACGCCAAGTGGAATCAACAGGCTCCTCGTCTGCCATTCAACAGGAGAGAATAATGACAGTCAAAGAACAGCTGAAAGCTTTTCTGACCTCGCCGATGATCGGTGTCGTCGGCGCATCGAATAATCGCAATAAGTTCGGCAACATAGTCCTGCGCTGTTATCTGGAAAATGATCGACAGGTGGTGCCGGTACATCCGGCACAAAAAGAGATTGAAGGAATTGAATGTGTCACTTCGGTGGCTGAATTGCCGGATACCGTCGAGAGCATCTCGGTGATTACACCACCAAGGATTACCGAGCAGGTGGTCGAAATGGCGGCAGCCAAGGGAATCAGAAATGTCTGGATGCAGCCCGGAGCCGAAAGCCCGGCAGCCATCCATTTTTGTCGGGAACAGGGGATCAATTTGATTGCCGACGGGACCTGTGTCATGGTGGAGCTTGGTTTCAGTGGTCACTAGGAGTCTGTCGGGCTATCCATGAGCCAGCTGCAAATTCGGCTGTTTGCCCCAGATTTGGGCTCCTTTTCAGCCCATAGCTACGGTTATGCGCTTTCACACGCGCCTAACTCTGGCCTCAAACTTCCAAATTTTCGCTTCGGCCCGGATAGCCCGACAGGCTCCTAGTCGTAACGATTGTGGATTGTTAAGGCGGGGGTGACAGTCACCCCCGCCTTT
>WTCI01000232.1 GCA_013138655.1 Desulfuromonadaceae bacterium
CTAATGTAACTGTATGTATGAGTTCAAAGCTAACTATTTAAAATACTGGTATCTTCTATCATACAAGTTCTCAAAAATGGCCCACAAAGTCCAAAAATGTATACTTCGGTGTATTTTGTGGCAAAAACGGGCCTAAAAAAGTATACAAAATAATGGAAGCGAAGTGCAGCGCAAGAAAGCTTCCAAATCCCCCTGGACGCTCGTGAAGCTCATCTCCTACATATTCTTGCACAAACCATCCACCTGTTCGGACAACAAAACTGCCACCCCGATGAAGGTGATGGCATGTCAGCTTTTACAAAAAGAGTCCAGCCAAGCGGAGGGGGGAGCAAGGCTGGACTCTTCAGTTCGGAGCATTGCCCCTCCTGATACGTCGATCATATAAAATTTCACGAGTTGAGTAAAAATGGGCTATCGAAACTTACAATTTTTGCGAAGGGAGCCCGCTCGCTCCGAAACTCATTCCCAAAAGTGAAATCCTGATTTTTTGTAAGCCGAATCTGTGCAATTTATCCTTAGATCCAGCAGGATCACATTATGAAATAATTTGCAGGAAAGCCTCAGCCCGCATGAACAGGCTGAGGCTTAATTTGTTCTGGAATGGGTCAGCTGTAAGGCACATTCAGCAAGAGTAAGTATCCCCCAGCAAAGCCGGGGGCTTTAACTGTGAACCGCTCAAATCGGTTGGTTCAAACCATGGGCCGCCTTCAGGATTCTCTGAAGGCTTTTTCCTTATACCCATCCCCCAGGCAGGACCTAGCCCGGAAACACGGCAAATCAGCCCATGCCCGTTGGGAGTTTCAACTCTTTCACCACGGCCCGATCCCGCCCATCATGCTTGGCCTGATAGAGAGCTTCGTCTGCCGCCTTGATCAACTTGCAGATGCCGAAAACATGCTGAGGATAGGTGGCAATGGCAATGGCACCGACACTGACCGTGACAACTTCAGCAATATCCGACTGGGCATGTTCCTGTCGCAGGTCACGGATGCCCGAGCAGATATTATCAGCAATATGCTGCACCCCTTCCAAATCCGTCTCTGGAAGCAGAAGCAGGAACTCTTCGCCGCCGTAACGGACAACCAGGTCACCGGGACGGTGAGCTAGAGCCACCAGCGCATCAGCAACCCGCACCAGGCATTCATCCCCCTGCTGATGACCATACTGATCGTTATATTTTTTAAAATAGTCGATATCCACCATCACCACCGACAAGGGCCTGCCGGTGCGACTGGCGCGTAGAAGTTCCTCCTCGGATTTTTCGTCAAAAACCCTACGGTTGAAGAGGTTGGTCAAGGCATCGTGGGCAGAGAGCTCCTCGAGTCTCTGATTCGTTGCCTCCAGGTCACTTTTCACCTGTTCCAGTTCCAGTACTTTTCTGTCCAGGAGGTTGGTTTTTTCTATCAATTCAAGCTTCTGAAAATACATCTCGACAAAAATACGTATTTTGCCGAGCAGAATTTCCGGTTTGAGTGGCTTAAACAGGTAATCCACGGCGCCACTTTCATAGCCCTGAAACTGGTAATGATCCTCTTTGCTGATGGCAGTGACAAAGATAATCGGAATGTCCCTGGTGCGACGATTGCCACGCATCAACTCAGCTGTTTCAAACCCATCCATGCCGGGCATCTGCACGTCAAGAACGACCAGGGCAATCTCGTGCGAGAGCAGCATCTCCAAGGCCATTTCTCCAGAATTTGCCTTAATCAGGGTTGTTTCCGGTAAATTGATAATGGCTTCCAAGGCCAGCAGATTCTCCTCAAGGTCGTCAACGATCAGAATCTTTGCATTTCTATTCATGATCTTTTCCTGTCGCAACGATGAGAGAGTTCAGCTTTCCGGCAATTTTAGCAAGTGGCAGAATGGTGTCGACTTCGACCGCATCCAACGCCGCCTGGGGCATCTCGGGATACGCCGCATCGCCCGGGTCCTGGACGATCGCCAGCCCACCATACTGCTTGATAATTTTCAGCCCCGCGCTGCCGTCCGCGTTGGCCCCGGTCAAAACCACTCCGACCAGCCTGGCCCGATAAACCTCCGCAGCCGATTCAAACAGGACATCGATTGATGGTCGCGAATAGTTCACCTTGGGGTCCGCAGACAGGGCAAAAGTCCTGTCGGCCTCAATCAGTAAATGATAATCGGGCGGACAGAGGTAGACGATTCCCGGCCTGATCGGCTCCTTTTCTTCCGCCTCCTTGACCGGCAGCTGCGAGACTTCATTTAACAGACTGATCATGCTGTCGTTGGCTTGCTTCGGCAGGTGCTGCACAACGATCACCGCAGCGTTCAAATCGGCAGCCAAGCCACTAAGAAGTGCCTGACTGGCGTTAAAACCTCCTGCCGAGGTGCCGACCACGATCGCCTGATAGCTGCTATGCATGTCTCGAACTACTGCCTCCCGGTTTTCTTATAAACTTTTTCGGTTTCGGAAATCGCTTCAAACAGCGCCGCGTTCGCATTGAACTTAAGCGACTCCTTAGAGCCAAGACAGAGGATCCCCCGGTAACAGAGGCTGTCAGCGAACAGCTTGACGACACGATCCTGCAATTCCTGGTTGAAATAGATCATCACGTTGCGACAGATCACCATGTGCATTTCGCCAAAGACGGTATCCGTGGCCAGGTTGTGATCAGAAAAAACAATCCGCTCCCGAAGACTCTTGCTGAGAATGATCGAATCGTAGGCTGCCGTGTAATAGTCGGAAAAATCCTGTCTGCCACCGGCAGCAATATAGTTGGCGGTGTATTCCTTGATCAGTTCGATCGGAAAGATCGCCTCCTTGGCCTGCTGCAACACGCGGGCATTGAAGTCGGTGGCATAGATCTGGGCCTTGTCATAGAGCCCCTCTTCCTTGAGCAGAATCGCCATCGAATAAACCTCTTCGCCCGAGGCACAGCCGGCGTGCCAGATCTTGACAAACGGATAGGTCTTCAGGGTTGGGATAATCTCTTCCCGCAACAGTCGGTAAAAGGAGGGGTCACGAAACATTTCGGTGACGTTGATCGAAAGCTCTTTTAGCACCAGGTCGAAACAGGCCTTATCATAAAGGATTTCATGCTGCAGGGCTGATATGCTGGGGGCATTCAACTTCTGCATGGCATGTTTGATTCTGCGCCGCAGATGCGCCTCGGAATAATCCCTGAAGTCGTAGCCATATTTACGGAAAACCGTCTCCGCCAACATGGCCAATTCGATCTGGACATTTTGTAGATCCTGAGTGTCATCCATCAGCTGTATAACCAGACCCGCAAGAGTGAAAGCAACTTCTTGGTATCAACCGGTTTCGACAGGTAATCGTTGGCACCCGCCTGAATACATTTGTCCCGATCACCCTTCATCGCTTTAGCCGTCAGGGCGATGATCGGTAGTTTCCGGAATTTGCTGTTTTTACGGATATGTCGCATCGCTTCATAACCGTCCATCTCCGGCATCATGATGTCCATCAGCACCAGATCGATACCAGGAACCGAGTCAAGTTTCCCCAGACCTTCCCGACCGTTTTTCCCAACAATCACCTGCATGCCATTCTCTTCCAGCACACTGGACAGAGCAAAGACGTTACGCATGTCATCATCAACCACCAGAACCAGCTTACCTTCACAGCCGGTATCGGCACTCTGCACACTACGCAGCATTTTTTGTTTTGCGTCCGGCAGCTGGGTTTCGACCCGATGCAGAAAAAGAGTCGTCTCGTCCAGCAACCGTTCCGGGGAATGGGCTCCCTTGATAATGATGCTTTCCGCACTCCGCTTCAAACGCATCTCCTCGTCCTGGGTCAACTCCCTGCCGGTGTAAATGATAATCGGCACATCCGCAAGCCGGGGGCTCTGTTTGATGCGATCAAGCAGTTGGTAACCATCCGATCCCTTGAGACCGAGGTCAAGTATCATGCAGTCGTAACTATCGTTACAAAGAGCCTGGTAGGCCTCTTCAGCGGTCGCAACCGCCTTCGAGTCGACGTCGTTATCCCCGACCAGCTCAATAATACTGTCCCGCTGAATCTTATCGTCTTCAACGACCAACAACTTTTTCATCTTCTTGGAGATGACCTGTTCAATTTTTCCAAAGGCCGCGAACAGATCTTCCTCGGCAACCGGCTTGGTCAAAAAACCGATCGCCCCCATACTCATGACATTGGCTGAGCGCTCCCGACAGGAGATGATATGCACGGGGATATGTCTCGTTACGGAACTGGCCTTCAAACGCTTGATGACTTCCAAACCGTCGATTCCGGGCAGACCGAGATCGATGATGGCGGCGGAGGGATTGTAGTAATCGGCAAAGTGCAGGCCCGATTCACCATCCCCGGCGACAAGACACTTAAAGCCTCGCTCCCGTGCCAGATCCCTGAGCACCCGGGCAAAGTCCCGGTCATCTTCGATGATCAACAGCACCCGATCATTTTCATGCAGCTCTTTTCGGTCATCTTCGACATAACTGGTTGCGGGCGGCTTACTGCCCGGGAACCTGGATCCAGACTCCCCGGCCACCGGGGTCTCAGCTGTTACTTTTGCCTCAACGACAGGTGGTTCCGGCGCCGGGATCGTCTCAACAGGGGTCAACGACGGCAGGTAAACGGTAAAACGGCTCCCTTTGTCCGGTTCGCTCTGCAACTGGAGCTCCCCTTCCAGCAGACGGGTAAATTCTCGGGAGATAGACAGACCAAGTCCGGTCCCGCCGAACTTGCGACTGGATGTGCCGTCGACCTGCTGAAAGGCTTCGAAAACCGCGTCCTGCTTGTCGAGCGGAATTCCGATGCCGGTATCCTCAACAGTGAAGGCGATAACCGGCCGGGCGCGAAAACTCTCATCCTTAAAAATGGTCTCCGCCGATGGCGTTGAGATCCGCAGGGCAACCGAGCCTTTAGAGGTAAACTTGATGGCGTTGGAGATCAGATTCTTGACGATCTGTTGCAGCTTCTGCCGATCACTCAGAAAGGGGGTCGGAAGCTCCGGGCTGCAGTCGACGACAAATTCGATCCCCTTATCTAGGGTCTGAGGGACAAACAGCGACTCCATCTCATGGGCAACTTCAATCGGACTGACCTCCTCGACCAGGATTTCCATCTTGCCCGCCTCGATCTTCGAGAGATCAAGGATGTCGTTGATCAGGTTGAGCAGATTGGTGCCCGAGTTATGGATGGTCTGGGAGTATTCCAGTTGTTTTTCCGTGAGATTGACCTCCTTATTATTGGTCAACAGTTGTGACAGGATCAGAATACTGTTCAGTGGGGTGCGCAATTCGTGCGACATGTTGGCCAAAAATTCGGTCTTATACTGACTGGCCCGCTCCAGATCGCGGGCCTTCTTTTCAACGCTCTGATTGGCTTCCAATAGTGCCCTGTTCTTGTTTTTAACCACTTCACTCTGTTCTTCCAGGGCTTTGCTCCGTTCTTCCAATTCCTCATTGATGACACGCAGTTCTTCCTGCTGGGCCTGCAACAGCGCTTCAGACTCACGCAGCTTTTTGGTCTGCTCCTCCAACTCTTCGTTGCTGACCCGCAACTCTTCCTGCTGGGCCTGTAATTGTGCCTCCGATTCACGCAGTTGCCGCGCCTGAGCCTCCAGACCTTCGTTGGTCACCCGCAGTTCTTCCTGCTGCTGCTTGGCCTGTTGCAGCAGCTGGTCAATCAATTTACGGGATTTTGCCGCATTAAAGAGAATGGCAATATTGTCGAGATTCTGCTCCAGCAGTGTTTTCTGCAAAGGGGTAAAAGGAGCTTGGGAGCCGACCAGGAAAACCGCCAGCACCTGATCTTCAAAGACCAGCGGGGCAATCACAAAATGAGCAATGTCGGTCTCTGCGACCCCGTAGTTCAGAGCCGGCGCCTGGTCTTCGACGTGAGAGAAATAGAGAATCTGTTTTTCCCAGGCAGCCTGACCGACCAGCCCCTCGCCGACGGCAAACTCCGTGAAGTGACCGCGGCGGTCGCTGAAGGCATGGCTGGCAACCAGCCGCAACTTGTCACTCTCTGCATCCGCCAGGTAGAGGGCGCCCAGCTGAGCAGCGAAATGCCGGGTCACAAAACCGATAAACCGTTCCGCCAACTGCTGAATATCATGGTCTCCGCGCAGCTCATCATCGAGCCCCTCCTTGCCCCTTTTGAGCCAATCGAGGGCACGCAGGTTCCCGGCCATGCTGTTCAGCGCTTCAGCCAAGTTGCCAAGCTCGTCACCCTGATGCAGGCCGAGACTCGCCTCCAGATCACCCTTGGAGATCGATTCGGCAAAACGGATGCTGTTGAGAATCGGCCGGCTCAGGTTGCGCGCCAGCAGATAGGAGGAGATAGCCAGCCCCAGCAGAATAGCCAAGCCGGACAGCAGGATGCTGTCGATCAAATCCCGGATCGGCGCAGTCACTTCTGTCTTGCTAATCTTGGAGATCAACGCCCAGCTGATATCCTGAACATCGATCTTGTCATAGGCAATCAATACTTCGCCACCGATACTGTCGAGGTAGAGCCCCTTGCCGCTATCCTCTTTATTGTCATCAAAGGCGTCCAGCCAGTATTCGGTAGGGCTGATCGAAGCCCCGACAACATATTTACCCGCCCCCATGGTCTGCATATTACTGCGAAACTCATAACGCCGATGTAGCTGATCATAAGCCACCAGATAGGTTTCGCCGGTTTCTCCCATGCCGTCGCGGGAATCCATGATCTGATTGATCGTTTCAGGTCCGAGCTGCAGAGCAAGAACACCGGCCATATTGCCATTCTGATCATAAAAGGGGTAACCGAGATAGGCCGACTCCTGTCCGTCACTTAAGGAATCATCGCTAAAATCGATAAAAACATAAGCCTGACGCTCTTTGACCGCTTGCCAAAGTTTGGACAAATTGGAATTATTGTGCTGACCATGGCGCAGGTTGGTGCCGGCTGCGGCCTTATTGTTCAGGGTGAACATCACATGTCCATGTTCCTCACAAATAATAAATATCTCGCGATAGGCAAAGGCATTGATGTAGGCATCAAAAAAATCTCTATTGCGCAAATGAAGCGCCGCATATTCTTCATTGTCGATCGGGAAAGGATGATCGGGCAAAATCTGTTTCTTGCTATGATAGGCGGATAAGTCCGCGTAGATTGCAGCGATATCCCGGCTGTTCGCCAGAATTTTCAAGTCCGTTAGCTGATCTCTGAAATAGGCTTCAATCTGATTTTTTTTCGCGGCTTGCGACAGGAGGAACTGATCGAAAGACTTGTCCATCAAGGTATTGGTCACCAGATGACTGACCAGAAAGCTGATCAACAGCAGCGGGATCAGTCCTGCCAAGAGAAAAAGCGAGACCAACTTCGGCTTTAACTTCAAGTCCTTAATCATTTTCATAAATGCCAACTCCAACAACATGGCTAAACATCAACCGTCCCAAAAGCAAACAACGAGACTAAAGAATTATGTCCGACGCAGAAACTCTTGCAAGCGGCTCTCCCAAAAAACACTTCTCAGGAGCAGCCTGCATTCCACAACACAGCTGAAAACAACTCGGAAAAGCAGGGTTGAAAAGCAAAAAAGTGCCCCCCAGGTTTAAAAGTAAAAGTAAAAGGAAAAGTAAAAGGGGACAAGAAAAGTAAAAGGGGACAGATTTATTTTACAGCCTTTCGTGGCCGCCCCTGACCACGCAGCTCTATCCGCCTGTTGAGCCGTCTTTCTATTTCATCAATAAATGACGCACCACCGGTCAGCTGTCCACGCTGAACAGCTCTGCTCATCATCTCCCGCTCCTGATCGGAAATGGTCTCTGATAAAAATTCGCGATATCGCTTACGGCGCTCATCGTCCAACGGTGCCAAAGACTTGTAAAGGGGGTCTAAATCTAACCATTCAATCTCCTTGGCAGAAACCTTGGAACGACAACGTGACCAGGGATAATCGGCAGGGTCGGCACAAATTCCGGCGACCACCGGATTCATCTCTACATAGCGACAGCAAGCGAGCAGATAACCGTTGCTATCGATGGGACTCGACTTGAAGCGCCCTTCCCACAAGGTGCCACTTCGACCTTCTTGGCGATTGATATAGCGAGTTTGACGACCAGCGATCCTTTTCATCAACTTCCCCAAGTTTTCAGGGTTTTCACCTGGATTGATGACGAGGTGAACATGATTAGTCATAAGGCAAAATGCGTAGATTTTGCATTCGTATGCCTCTTTCCATTCGGCAAGGTTATCGAGGTAACAACGATAATCGTCCTCGGCGGAAAATACAACCTGACGGTTATGACCACGTTGAATAATATGGTGAGGATAATCGGGAATGACGATGCGAGCAGTACGAGGCATGGGGACTATTTATCACAACAAGAAAAATTGCTCAATAAATAAATCCGTCCCCTTTTTTAATCCGTCCCCTTTTTTGTAGGAAAGCCTCAGCCCGCATAAACAGGCTGAGGCTTAGGTAATTCTGGGAAAGGTGATTTGTTGGACAGGCGCTGGCCTTTCTCTCGTCACAACCATCCGGTTATAGATCGAAAGAGATTTGGTAGGAGATCAATTCCCTTAAAGGCTTTTCGCCTCATTTTCGGCAGCAGTCTCAACATCCACCATCTCTACCCAGAAGGTACTGCCTCCACCAGGCGTCTCTTCCACCCAGGCGCGATTCCCGTAGAGACGAGCAATCTTCTGGACCGTGGCGAGGCCCACTCCCGTTCCCGGAGATTCTTTGCCTGTCGTGCCCCGGTAGAACACCTCAAAAATTTGACTGCGCTCTTCTTCCGGAATGCCCGGCCCGTGGTCGCGGACATAGAACCGCACCAAGTCATCCCTGCGCTCTCCCCCGACTTCGATGGGACTGCCTTCCTTGCCTGCATAACGGAGGGCATTGCCGATCAGGTTGTGGAAAATCTGGTACAACAAAGTCTTCGGAACACTCAAAGACGGCAGGTCGGCGACTTCGATGCCCACACCAGCGCCGGATAATTCCTCGGTCAGGTCGCAGATCACATCATTAACGACAGCACCTGTGTCGAGTTGCTCGGAAGGCCGCTCTACTTGGCCAACCGTCGCTAAGGTGAGCAGATCTTCCATCAGTGCCACCATCCTTTTTCCTGAGTCACTGATTTCGGCCAGACAACCCAGCTCTTGCTCCTCCAGCCGGTCCCGGCAGCTTTCACAGAGATAATCAGCATAGCTAATAATGGGTGTGAGGGGGCTACGAAGATCGTGAGAGACGGTGTAGACGAAGGTATCCAGCTCTCGGTTGGCCTCTTTAAGTTCCTCCTCGGCACGCATGCGTTCAGAGATTTCATTCTTGACTTCGGCCAAAGTGTTTTGCAGTTCCCTGATCAGCCGGTCTTTTTCCTTTTCAGCTTGTTTGCGTAATTCAACCTCATTTGTCAGCTTATCTTTTGCTATTTTCAATCTGTTTTTTTGCTGATGTAACTCAAGAAAAATAGCGACCTTACTTCGCAGAATCGTTGGGGAGACAGGTTTAAACAGATAATCAACAGCCCCACTTTCATAGCCCTTGAAGAGGTGCTGATCTTCTTTGCTAATAGCGGTAACAAAAATAATCGGAATTTCTCTTGTTATTTTGTTGCCACGCATCAAGGTAGCTGTTTCAAAACCATCCATACCAGGCATCCGGACATCGAGAATTGTCAGTGCAATTTCATGGGATAACAACTTCTCAAGTGCCATTTCGCCAGAAGTCGCCTTGATTAAGGAAATATTTGGCAGATCAAGAATCCCCTCCAAAGCGAGTAAATTTTCTTCCCTGTCATCAACGATCAGTATATTGGTATTATTTTCCATTTTTCTCTTTTCTCAGTTGCCTGGGAATTGTAAAGCGAAACTTAAACCGCTCCTAGTATCTCGGACAGTTTTGTCTTTGTCAAAACTAAGCAGTTATGACGGTTGTCCAGCATAACTGATAGCCCGCACCGCTTAGTTCCTAAATGTCCTGTCAAAATGCATTCGCATATATCTAACGGCTAAGGAGCGGCGGGTGTCAAGAGGGGACTATTTTCCACAAGCTGACGTGGCCAGTATGATTCTTTATTACTCGCCCACAGTTAGATTTCGGACCTACCCGCGAAAAGTGCCCCCCTTCATCAATTAGGTTTATACCGAAAGAGAGGTGTCATTATGGCGAGAAAGAAAACGAAATCGTATCCGGAAGCATTCCGTAGTGAGGCGGTTCGGTTGGCAGATCAGCCAGTCAGAACAGCGGCTGATGTTGCCAGGGAGTTGGGGATTCATGTGGGGGTTACCATTCTGCCCCTTGGTAAATGCCAGTGAAACTATCCACTAATGCAGGGGCAGTATCAACAATGCATATATAATTTATGACATAGTATGCTATTTGTTCACAATATGCTTAATTTCAAGAAGTTAGAGATCTAAGTATACGAAATATGCATGGGCCGTAGAAATCACTAAACCGCTCCAGCAGGAAAGAACCGGGGCGGTTTATTTTTGTTCTCAGGAAGCATTTCCTGCAGAAGCATCAAAAACCCAGTTGCTCACTCGTCGGCCGAACAACCTCCACACCTTCCGGTCGCTCAAAATAAAAAAAGTCCCCGGAAAGCTGTTGATTGATGCGCGTCTCTGCAAATTCAATGCTGGTCCGATTCCCCTTTAAATCGTAAACCGTCGTGGCAAGGATCGGAAAAACCTGTCCGATTTTATCGTTTTCAATATAGTCACTGACCGCTTTTCGAGCGACGACAATCAACAATCGGCGGATAAATTGCGACTCTTCTCGCGGCTGGAGTTCAAGAATATAATTTTTTCCTTGATCCGTGGCAGGAGCGGCCCAACTGACTTCGAAATCCTGCGAAAGAAAACCGAGGCGGTTCAGAAAGGCAATCGGGTTATTGCTCTGCTGCAGACCAATCTCGCTGATATCAGTCTCCACCACCTGCCGGTTTTCCGGCTCATAGACCCACATGGTCTGCCCGTCTGAAATAAACTGTTGCACGAGCGGTTCACGGTACTCCCAGCGGAACATTGTCAGCGGCTGATCACTGTTCGGGCGCTGCTGAAACCTGAAACTGACAACGCCCTGGCCACGCTGGGTCCGCTCAATAGAGGCAATGTGTGACTCCTGAAAAAAATTTGCCTGAAAATCATGAATCGCCTGACCTTGGCCGGACAGCGGCCTGAAAGGTGTTTCCAATGCCGTGACAATATCACTCAACTCAACCGCTGCCGCCATACTCGGCAGCCAGCAGAGCAGAAGGAGCAAGGTGAAAAATCTAATCCGCATAACAAAATCTCCGGTTTCCGTTCTTAAAAAGGATGTCAGCAGTTCTTAAATAGTTCCCATCCGGAAACTCCGGGTGGGAACTGGCAGGTTTCCGAGTCAGGAACCAAACTGGTGGGAATAGACCAGGCTCATTGGTCACAAAGTTGATGGTCTCGCAAAAAAGAATACATGGCTAAGCAAAAATTTCGACCCACAAGGCGTAGTGGTTTTTCGGGGGCGAAGGCATACATATGGTATGTCGAGATCCTGAAAAACTGCTGCAACGCCGGAGGGCGGACTTTTTGCAACGCCATCAAAGTTGTGCAACCAGCCGGTCAACGGTTCTTGAATCCGAAAACAGGTAAATAGCGCCCTGCATCGGTCCCCCTTCCTCTGCTGCATTTTTCAGACAGGTCTGGACTATCAGGCAGGGTTCCGCCAGACGGGAACCGTACCTGTCCAGCAACTCATTAATGGGGGCGCGACAGAGTATCGGCGGAGCAGGCATGGCACGTAAACCGAGCTGATTATCAAGACTGGCAAGAAAGGAGGAGGCAATAATGTTGCCGACTTCTTTCAGGGCTGAACTGGCCGGTTCCGTAAACAAGTCACCTGACAATCGCCCCAACAATTGACTGCTGAGCCGATCAGCAGAATCCAGCGAGAGTGAAAACATTAAACCACCGCTGATATCACCGGAGATAGCCATGTAAATACTGCAAACATCCGCACCATTTTGTCTCAAGGCCTGGTGATCAGACATCCAGCTATCAACAATTTCAATCTGGATCGTTTTGTGTAACAGGCGTGAAAGCATCTCCGCTGCCTGCCCCATCCCCTGTTGGGAAATGTGACAAATCGCTTCGTGCTGAGACTGGCTGAGGGTATCCAATAGCATTTATGCCTCTTTTTTTCTGCGTTTTTCCAACAAAGGTTGAAGATCCAGCAGAAACATGATCCGCCCATCACCGAGGATCGCTCCGCCATTATTTCCACGCAAACGATCAAAGGGAGCGGGCAAACCCTGGACAAAAACTTCCTGTTGTCCGACCAGACGATCAACCACCAGGCCGATTTTACGACCCAGTACTTCGGTCACGACCAACGACAATAGCTTTTTGACCTGCCCTTTTGGCTGCCGCAGAATTTTACGCAACGATAATAACGGCAGCAACTCTCCCTGTAACGTAATCACCAATTGCTTGCCGCTGGTTCGAACCTCTGCCGGTGAAACCTCCAAGGTTTGCAGCACCCGTGTTATCGGCAATCCCAGCAAGCTTCCGGCCGACTCGATCAGCAGCATCCGCACAATCGCCACCGACAGGGGCAACTTCATCGTCATGCGTGAACCTTCACCGGCAACCGAATCGATCATCAAAATCCCACCGAGCCGTTCAACCGCAGTTTTAACGACATCCATCCCGACCCCGCGGCCGGAGGTTTCTGTGATCTCCTCAACGGTTGAAAATCCGGGATGGCAGATCAGCTGATAAAGATCGTAGTCACGGATGTTTTCAGCTTGCACCGGGCTCAACAAACCACACTGCAAAGCCCGCTGTCGGATCTTTTCCGGATCAATCCCCCGACCGTTATCGGAGATCTGAATCAACACCTGATCCCGCTCCCGCCAGGCTTTGATCCGCACCCGTCCCTGCTGCTCGATGCCATGATCAATCGCGTTACGAACCATGTGGGTCAAGGGATCCGTCAATGCTTCGATAATGGCCCGATCAAGTTCGATCGAAGCCCCATCCACGACAAACTCAACCTCTTTGCCACTGCTGCGACAGAGATCGCGCACCGTACGCGGCAGTCGATCGGTCACCGTTGCCAACGGCATCATCCTGACCTGCAAAACCTGGTGGTGAAGATTTTTCACCAATCTGGCCAGTTGTCCCAACCCTTCGTTCAAACCACTCCAATTGCGCTCGGCAGCGGCCGTTTGCAAGCAGTAGCGATTGGTGATCAACTCCCCGGTCAGATTGATAAAGTGATCCAGCAAATCAGTCCCAACACGCACAGTCGTCGTCACGGCCTGCTGTTTACGCTGTTTTTCGACGATCTGTTCCGGCGGGAAAGTAATCTCTGCCAGTTCACTGTACTTCTGCAACCGGGTGAAGATCTGCTCCTGCGACAGATCAGTTTTAAGGCGCACCTCAAGGGTTCGGCTGATCTCCCCCTGAAGAATATTTTCTTCCGCCGGAATCGTTTCCAGCAGGCGGCCAAATTCTTCCAGCTTTTTCAACAGCACCAGCAAGCGCGGCCCCGGCGCGGCAACCGTTTCTTCCAGACGTAAATGAATCAGCAGATTGGAATTATCCAGATCCTCAGAGCAGGAAACACTTTCAAGCAGTTCGAGACCCTGGTGGGGGATTTCTCCCTGGATAAAAGCTTCGACCGACCGTTCCGGCAGTTGCTGACGAATATCTTGCAACAAGCCCTCAAGCAGATCGACAGCCGCCAGCAGATAATCAATCTGCGTACTGGAAATCTGCCCAAGGCTCCGGCAATTATCCAGCTGATCTTCAAGATGGTGAGCCAATTGTGCTGTCGCACTATAGCTCATGGTCGCGGCCATCCCCTTGATCGAATGTGCCTCGCGAAACAGCGCAGCTATCCCGTTCCGGTCTTCCGGAGCGGCTTCGAGTTCGACCAGCAGGGACACCATGTTTTGCAGATGTTCTGCCGCCTCGGTTAAAAACATCTCTCGATATTTAGCAATATCCATCGCTGATCCTGATGAGTTAGCCGGCAGCCACGCGCTCAATCACTTCCAAAACCTGCGCGTCGGAAAAGGGCTTGACGATAAAGTCCTTGGCTCCGGCTTTGATCGCCTCCATAATCATACTCTCCTGTCCCAGGGCACTGCAAACCACCACCACCGCCGCCGGATCTGTGGAGAGAATTGTTTTCATCGCATCAATCCCCCCCATCTCCGGCATGACAATATCCATGCTCACCAGGTCCGGCTGCTGGAGATGGTACTGTTCGATAGCCTGCAAACCGTTTTCTGCCTCGGCGACAATGTTCCAGCCGGCCGCGGTAAAAATATCGCGCAGCAGAGTTCGCATAAAAAGTGCATCATCGACAATCAAAACTCTTTTGGCCATTTCAACCTCCGTTTTCGGCACAAAGTTGTTCAAGCTTTGCTTGCAGCTGGTCAAGATCGAGCAGGCTGATTATCTCTCCCCGACAGTTCAGAACCCCCCTGATACAATCGGCCTCGGAGCTGCTTTGCGAAAGGGTTTCATGGCTCAGGTTCAGGGTCATAATCGGGCACATTTGATCGATCCACAAGGCCATCGGCCCGTGCCTGTCGCTCAGAACAATCAATCGGTCAAAACGGTTGCCTGCGGGAAAGCCCAGCAACAGCGGCAGGTCAACCACAGGAACAATCCGGCCATGAAAAGCGATCGCACCGGCAAGCGTTTCCGGGGCACCCGGCAGATCATGAATCTGCGGATTCTCTACCACTTCCTGAATCTCCGGCAACTCAAGAGCGTAAACCTCTGTTCCGAGCTTGAAGGGAAGCAGCTGATTCATGTCTCACTCGTGGTCTGTTCGGCACCCAGATTGAAGCGGCTGACCGAGGTCAACAGTTCATCAGCAAGCGTCGAAAGTCGCTGTGAAGCAAAAGTCATCTCTTCCATGGATGCCGATTGTTCCTCGGTTGCAGCAGACGCCTCTTCAGTCGATGCCGCATTGTCCTCGGCAACTCGGGCAATGGCCTCAATCGCCTCAACGATTGACTGAGCACCACCAAGCTGTTTTTGGGTCAGTTCGGTAATCCCCACCGCTTTGAGCTGGGCAGTTTCCGCCTTATCGATAAGTGCGGTAAAAGAATTGCCGGCAATGTCGATCGCCTCACGACCGGCATCGACCGATTTGATACTTTCCAGCATCGACTGGTACACCTTATGGCTCTGCTCACGGGTATTTTCGATCAACCGGGTAATTTCCCCCGCCGACTCACTGGTACTGTCTGCCAACTTACTGACCTCCTCGGCAACAACGGCAAAACCGTGACCATATTCTCCGGCCCGCGCTGCCTCAATCGTCGCATTGAGAGCCAAGAGGTTGGTTTTCTGGGCGATATTGGTGATCACATCGGTAATCGTACCGATCTTCTGCACCTGCTCACTGAAGGAAACCGTCAACTGGCCATTTCCTTCGATCTGGCCGAGAACCTGTTTCATGTTGTCCAGAGCCGTGATCGCCATCTGCTCACCTTGTCGGGCCGTCATCGTGGTCTCTTCTGCAGAGGTCGACAACTTATCGGCCGAAGAAGCAATCAGCTCAATCCCCAAAGCTATCTCCTTGACAACCTTGGAGACCCGCTCGACCATTTCCGCCTGGGTTTCCGCTCCCCGGCTGATCTGCTCGATCGACCCGGCAACCTCATGTGAAGTGGCGGTCATTTCTTCGGCCGTTGCCGCCAGCGCCAGAGAAGACTGATTGACGTTGAGCGAACTGTTGCGAATCTGTCCAACCAGGTTGCGCAGGCTGTCAAACACCTGATTCAGGGAGTTGGTAAGATCCTCGGTTTCATCAGAAAAGAGTCCTGTGCGTAAGCGCACCTTGCGACTGAGATCACCGTCACTAAGCCGCTCGGCTCCGGCAGTCAGAATGCCGAAGTTGGCGGTAATGGCTTTGGAAAAAATCCAGCCCAAAATCAGGCCGACCAACAACGCACCGACAATAGTAATCCACTGATGGGTCCATTCGGGGATCTGCATCCGCGGCACCAGAATATTCAGCAGCACAACTGAGGCGACGACCACAATGAAGCCAACAATAAACTTGTAACTGATCTCAACGCGCATTTTTATCTCCTTCACGGGGCCAAACTTTCCATTTACGATCAAAAAGGTTCTGTTCGCTTGAGTTATCGCTATGCTTTCTGCAACGGTTGAACATAAGACAGCGGCAACAGTTTTTCATCGGTTTTCAGGCGCTGATAGATCCGTTCTGCCGGATCAACACAACGGAACAGATCACGACAACAGACCGTTACCAGGGTTTCCGCCCGTCCCAGAACCAGATAGCCCTTATACGACAAGGCGGCAGCAAGAATTTCCAGTATTTTCCGTTGTTGCGCACGAGAAAAATAAATCAACACATTTCGACAAAGGATCAAATCAGCCCGGTAAAATGGCTGATCGCTTAAAATATCATGGCGAAAAAATCGCACCTGGTGCCTGATTTGCTCACTCAAAAGATATTCTGCCCCTTCAGGGGTAAAATACTCCTGCAACATTTCCTCCGGCACCCCGGCAATCCTGTTTTGCGGATAACAGCCGCGTTTGGCCCGTTGCAGTGCCGCACGACTCACATCGGTACCGATAATCGTCAGCAAGTCATCGGCACGCATCAGCTTACGGCAGAGCAGGGCCAATGAATAGGGTTCCTCGCCGTTGGCACAGCCGATACTCCAAACTCTCAGCTTGCTGTGATGATCTCTGGTACGTTGCAACAATTTCGGCAGAATCATTTTTTCCAGCACCGCAAAAGTCGAGGGATTACGGAAAAACTGCGAAACATGGATACTCAGAGAAGCCACCAGTTGTTCCTGCTCGCAGGAATTTTCCTGCAACAAGGCAAGGTAAGGCTCCGGACCGGGCAAACCAACCGAGCGAATGCGTGCGGCAATCCGTCGCTTCATACAAAGGTCTTTATAGCCGCTCAGTGTGAAATTCTGCTTTTGCTGCAATATTTCACCGATTTGTCCATACAGATCTGCGGGGATATCGCCACCGATGAACGGAGCCGACACCTGCTTAACAGCAGACATCTCCTCATCGTTCGTTCCCATCGCAGTATTATCTTCAGGAGAAATGGTCATAACCACCCCGGGCGCAGCAATAGATACTCCGGTCGGCACGCCGGATCGTTAATTCCCGCTCCGAGCAAATCCTGCCGATGCGGGTCAACGGAAGTTCAATCCCCTCCGTAGACGCTAAATTATGTTCCGACGAAGCAAACAGCAACTCGTAATCCTCCCCTCCGGCAAGTGCCAAATC
>WTCI01000010.1 GCA_013138655.1 Desulfuromonadaceae bacterium
CGGCGATCGAAGATTTCATGAAGCCGGACCGGATCATCATCGGCAGTGACAGTGAAAAGGCCTGCGAATTGATGCGGCAGCTTTATGCGCCTTTTAACCGGAATCATGAACGAACCCTGTTTATGGGCATTCGTGATGCCGAGATGACCAAGTACGCTGCCAATTCAATGCTGGCGACAAAAATCTCTTTTATTAATGAAATTGCCGGCCTCTGCGAACTGATGGGGGTTGATGTGGAAAATGTGCGCCGTGGGATAGGTTCCGACTCACGGATCGGCTTTTCTTTTATCTATCCCGGTTGTGGTTACGGAGGCTCCTGTTTCCCGAAAGATGTCCAAGCCCTGATTCGTATGGCGCAAGGGGTTGATTTTAAGCCGGAACTGCTGCTGTCTGTTGAACAGCGCAATCAACAACAAAAAAAATGGTTCACCCGCCAACTGAGCAAACGTTTTGGTCACGATCTCTCCGGTTTGTCATTCGGCATCTGGGGGTTGTCATTCAAACCTGGAACCGACGATATGCGTGAGGCACCGGCAAAAACTCTGCTGGTCGATCTGCTTGCTGCCGGAGCCAGAGTTTTTGCCTATGATCCAGTGGCTATGGATATCGCCAAGGATGAATTACCCGCTGATTGGTTTACCTCCGGGCGTTTGCAACTCGTAGCGAATCAATATGAAGCATTACAGGCGGTTGACGCTATGTTGCTGGTGACCGAGTGGAAACCTTTCCGGAATCCTGATCTGGCAGCAATGCGGCGCTCCATGAAACAGGCGATTATTTTTGACGGTCGTAATCAATATGACCCGGCGTATATCAGGGATGAGGGTTTTGAATACTTTGCTGTCGGGCGCATCGTTCATGATTGAAAAAAAATTACTCAATGTTACTGAGGATTCGGCCTGTTTTGTTTGTGGTCAGGATAATCCCATCGGCTTGCAAGCAAACTTTACAATGAATCCTGAGGCATGCAGTAGCCACGCGACGCTGCAGTTATCGGCCGACTATCAAGGTTGGCAGGATGTGGTCCATGGGGGCATCATCGCTGCGTTACTTGATGAAGCCTGTATTTATGCCTGTCGGTGTAAAGCTGAACGCTGTGTGACCGCGGAATTGCAACTTCGTTATCGTAAACCGGTCCCGGTTGGGGCTCTGATCGAGATTTCAGGAGTGTTGACCGAAAGTCACCGGAAAGTTTGGCAGGCGAGTGCGCAATTGAAAATTGCCGGTTCTCTTTATGCCGAAGCTCAGGCCAAGGTGTTCATTTTCAACTGAATGGAGTCGAATTCATGCTTCATGAAAGGTTGACCTTAAATCGTTTATCAGAAAAACAACTGCGTTTTCTTGAGCAGGTCAGGCTGCTGATGGAAAAGTATTTCGGTTCTGATGTGCGTCGGATCGTTCATGCCCATGAGGTGACGAACCATGCCGCCGATCTTTTGCAGTATATCGATGCTGACCCGGTTGTCACCCTCACGGCAACGTATCTGCACGACATCGGAATTCCTGAAGCAGAGCGAAAATATGGACAGTGTGGTGGCAAGCTTCAGGAGCAGGAGGGCCCGCCAGTCGCCAGAATATTACTTGCGGATGTCGGTGCTGAAGAAGGTTTGATCGACAAGGTTTGTGAGCTTGTCGGTTTGCACCACACTCCAGCGGGTGTTGACTCAGCAGAATTCAGAATCCTCTGGGATGCCGATGCGTTAGTCAATTTATCTGAGGTGTTTGCTGATAAAAGGACGCATGAGATTGAGGCCATTCTGGATAAAACCCTGGTCACCGAAGCTGGCTACCGCAGAGCCAGAGATATTTATTTACCGGTAAATCCTGCTTCGCTGTAAGCTTGGCAGAGGTGAGCGAATCTCATATTGACAGTCGGAAACCATATTGCTATAAAGTCTGTTCCATCAGGGCGGTTAGCTCAGCGGGAGAGCATTCGCCTCACACGCGAAGGGTCGAGGGTTCGATCCCCCCACCGCCCACCAATTATTTTCAGGGAGTTGCGTTATACGTAACTCCCTGTTCTGTTTTTACACGGGAAAGGACCGACTGTTGCCGAGTTCAATTGATCAAGTTGTGACCCCACTGCAGATTGAGGACTGGAATCGATTGGATTATGCGGCTGCCTTCGTTCGTCAGGCGCAGATGGTTGAGAAACATCTTCAGGGTCATGGTGTTGATACTCTGGTCATTGTTGAGCATCCGGCCGTAGTCACTCTGGGTCGTCGAGGTTCCGAAACCGATTTGCGATTACCGGAAGAAGATTTTGTTGCCAGTGGTGTCGCGTTGCAGCAGATCAATCGAGGAGGTCTGGCAACAGCTCACGAACCCGGACAGTTGGTTGCTTATCCCATCATTCAGTTGCAGCGAAAAGATCTTCGCTGGTTCTCTCGAACATTTCTGCAGGTAGTCGTTGAACTGCTTGCTGACTACGGTCTGCAGGGACAGCTTAAAGAGGGAGAGCCGGGAGTCTGGGTCAATGGTCGGAAAATCTGCAGCTTTGGAATTGCCCTGAAAAAATGGGTGTCCTCACACGGGATTGCCCTGAATGTCAATAATGATCTAATAACTTTTGACATGATCGTTCCCTGCGGCCGGCCAAATGAAATTGTCACTTCCGTGAGTCGGGAACTGGGTGCAAAAGTTGACTTGTCAGAGTTGAAGCAGAAATTTATCCAACATTTCACAGCAGCATTCGCGTACAGCCTGGAATCTTGATATGATGTGACAGTATATTTAACCCTTGTTTGCGGAGGTCAATAAATGAAGTGTCATAAGGTCGACTACCAAATTATCGGCGGTGATATGCAGTTGGTTGAAGTTGAACTCGATCCGCAGGAAGCGGTTATCGCTGAAGCCGGGGCTATGACCTATATGGAGGAAGGGATCAATTTCGAGGCCAGGATGGGCGATGGGTCAGAACCGGAACAGGGGATCTTCGGGAAACTCCTTGGTGTCGGTAAGAGGGTTCTGACGGGTGAATCGATTTTTATGACACATTTCACCAATCAGGGAGCAGGAATACAGTGTGTGGCTTTTTCCGCACCCTACCCGGGGAAAATTGTGCCCCTTAATTTAGCTGAGCTGTCCGGTGAAATTCTCTGCCAAAAAGATTCCTTTCTCTGTGCCGCACTCGGTACGCAAGTCGGGATCGCTTTTCAGAAGCGTTTGGGAGTAGGTTTTTTCGGTGGTGAGGGTTTTATCCTGCAGCGTTTGCGTGGCGATGGTATGGTCTTTGTGCATGCTGGTGGCACGATCATCGAGCGACAACTCAAGGGTGAAACCTTGCGCGTCGATACCGGTTGTCTGGTCGCTTTTGAGCCGAGCATTGATTACAATATCGAACGGGCCGGAAATCTGAAAAGTATGTTTTTGGGCGGTGAAGGTCTTTTCTTGGCGACGCTGCGCGGAACCGGGCGGGTTTGGTTGCAAAGTTTGCCTTTCAGTCGTCTTGCTGATCGTGTCCTTGCCCATGCTCCTTCGGCCGGCGGTTCGAAAAAAGGTGAAGGTTAATTGATGGGTAGATTTGGTCGGGTGGTTGACGGCGGTTGATCATCAATTCGACTTTTTTAATGTTGTTGCTCGAGGATTCTGCTACCTTTGTAAAATTCACTTATCCACTTTACCCAAGTTGGGTTCTGATTTGCTGATTGCAAAACGAAACCAGAAATTTTCTTTGCCACAGACACGTGCAGATAATTACTGGATAAAATCAAAATCTTATCTCGCACAAAGCCCACTAAGAAGAACCAGGGCAAAAATGATGGGTTGAAGATCAAAATCTGAATAATGGGTTTCACGCGGAGCCGCAAAGCTCGCAAAGAGAGTCAAAGACAAAATCAAGCTTTTAAGGTTTAAAACCATGCATATAAGGTTTTCTCTGC
>WTCI01000231.1 GCA_013138655.1 Desulfuromonadaceae bacterium
ACCTCGCGGGGATTATCATACTGAATCGGCATCCCGGTTTTGATCCCTGGTCCGACCACGTAAGGAGTTAATCCGAAATACTGCCGGCAGAGAGTTTCCAGGCTGTTGAGCATCTGCGGCACGACACAGGAGATAATCACATCGGTCAGATCGGAGAACTTCAGGCCGGACAGGCGGAACAAATCGTTGATCAATATAGCGTATTCGTCAACCGTCCGGTATTTGTCGGTGCCGACCCGCCAATCTTTCTTTAATTCTTGTCCGGCATAAATACCCAGGACGATATTACTGTTTCCAACATCTATCACGCACAACATACAGTGATCATCCTTCGCAATCTCTCAGATATTATAGTGGCCGGACATCACCGGCCAGTATTCTTTCCACAGGCCCATCATCCCGTTGCAGGCGCAAAGCACCATCTGAATCAAGCCCGACCACTGTTCCCCGCAGGAATCCATTCCCCATATCGACCTGGACACGGGAACTCATCAGATCCGACAGAGCTTCCCAGCGGCGGCGGATCGGGATGAACCCCTCGGCCTTAAACTCCAGGTAGTACGCATCCAGCTTTTCGATCAAGGCACGAATAAAAACTGTACGGTCTGCCTTCTGGCCTGTCTCCAGCAGAACCGAAGTCGCCGGATAATTAAGTTGTGCCGGGAACTGTTCTCTGGTCATGTTCAGGTTGACCCCAATCCCGAGAATGACGAAATGGATCTGATCAGTCTCAGCATTCATCTCGTTGAGCAAACCGGCTATCTTGGCCCCGCCAACGAGAACATCATTGGGCCACTTAACCCGTGCGGGGAGTTGATAGAGCTGGTTGAGAATTTCGGCAACGGCAACGGCAGAGAGAAAGGTCAGTTGCGGAGCCTGCTGAACCGGAATTTGCGGCCGCAGCAGGATAGAGCAGTAAAGATTTACCGCGGATGGGGATTCCCAGCGCCGACCAAGCCGCCCCCGGCCGGCGCTCTGTCGGTCGGCAACGACAACCGTTCCGTCAGCAGCACCCTCTTCGGCCAATTGACGCGCCTGAACATTGGTTGAATCGATTTCATTCAGGCAATGGACTGAACGACCAATCAGCTCACAGTCCAAATCTTTTTCGATTTCACTGCCGAGCAACAGGTCGGGACCATCAAGCAATCGATAGCCTCGCGAGCGTTGCGCTGCGATCTCAAAGCCCTGCTCACGCAGCAACTCAACCTGTTTCCACACCGCAGCCCGAGAGATATTCAGCATCCGGCTGATCTCCTGTCCCGAAATAAACCCTTCAGAATGGCTGCGAAACAGGCTGAGAATCTTGTCGCGTGAGGTCAATTGGCTCTCCGGTCAAAATGGATTTCAGGCTTTGTTGACTTACTTAAACAACATCGAGATATCAGCAGCCTTGACTGAATGGGTCAGTGCGCCGACCGAAATAATGTCAACACCGGTTTCCGCGATGTCTCGTACCGTATCGAGGTTGACCCCCCCGGAGGCTTCAACCAGTGCCCGCTTGTCAATCAACTCGACTCCCTGGCGCATTTCAGCCAGGGTCATATTGTCCAGCATAATGATGTCGGCGCCGGCTGTCAGAGCTTCTGTGGCCTCATCAAGATTTTGGGTTTCCACCTCTATTTTGAGCGTGTGCGGCAATCTCTGGTGAGCCCGTTCAATGGCCGCGGTGATACCGCCGGCCGCGGCAATATGGTTCTCCTTGATCAGCACCCCGTCAAACAGCCCGATCCGATGGTTGCGCCCCCCGCCCATGCGGACGGAATATTTATCCAGGGCACGCAAACCGGGAACGGTTTTACGGGTATCAACGATCACCGCAGCTGTCCCTGCAACCGACTCAACATACCGGGACGTCAGGGTTGCGATACCACTCATTCTTTGCAGCAGATTAAGAGCAACCCTCTCACCCTGCAACAGAATTGAGGCGCGCCCCTTGATCCGGGCAATCACCTCGCCGCACCGCACTTTACGACCGTCCTCAAGCAGCTTTTCAAAATTGACATCGGGATCAAGGGTATGGAAAACCGTTGCCGCAACGTCAATTCCGGCGAGGGTAAAATCTTCTTTCGCCACCAGTTCTGCCCGCGCCACGGTTTCCGGAGCAACCGTCACCTCGGTGGTAACATCACCCAGGCCGATATCTTCTTGCAAAGCGATTTTAACAATCCGCTCAACTTCAAACAACATTCTAAGTCAACCCCCGGCGGGCTTCACAGCCATGAAAAATGCAATATTAATCTCCCTGAAACGAACTCAACCTATAGCATAACGGCAACCTGACCCGCAACCGAAAACACCTGTTTTGCCTAAGGAAAACCCCTTTACATTTCCGCGACTTGTGATAAAAATGAGCGTTCATGGAAGTGGCTGAAAAAGCGCCCGCGAGAGGAGAAACAAATGAAAAGAGTATTTTATATCCTGCTGATCGCCGTTCCCCTGCTGTTGAGCGCCTGCGTCAGCAAAAATATCTACCAGCAAAAGGTCAACGAAACTGAGCTGCTCAACCGCGATGTCACTCGATTGACGGCTGATACCGAACAGTTACGCCAGGAAAAGAGAACCCTGCAGGACAAGCTTTCGCAGCTGAATGCACGTCTGGTTGAAGTCCTGCAACAAAATTCAAAGCTACAACGCAACCTGCTCACCGCCAACGTCGAGCAGGAACGCAAGGAAGGCGATCTCAGCCGCCACCAGCAGCGGATTGCCGCCATGCAGGACCAGTTGCTTGACATGCAGCAAACCAATGATCAACTGCTGACGACCATTGAAGAACTCAATCAGGCGCTGGAAAAGGAAAAAATCGCCCGTGAAGCCCGCCTGGCCAAGGTTAAGAACACCTACGATCAACTGGTCAATGCGCTGGAGGGGGAAATCAAGCGGGGCGAGCTGACCATCTCCAATCTGGAAGGGCAGCTGAGTGTTAATCTGCTGAATAAGATCCTCTTCGATTCCGGCAAAGCCGAAATCAAAAAAGCAGGACAAAAAGTTCTACGCAGTCTGGGGGATGTCCTCAGCAAGTTTCCGGAGAAAGCCCTGCAGATCGAAGGGCACACCGATAACGTACAGATCAGCAGCCGCCTGATCGACAAGTTTCCCTCCAACTGGGAACTGTCCACCGCTCGTGCCACCAGTATCGTCCACTTCCTGCAGGATAAAATCGGCCTGCCGGGTGATCGTCTGGTGGCCGCCGGCTACAGTGAATACCGCCCGGTGGCCAGCAATGACGATGCTGAGGGGCGCACCCAGAACCGGCGCATCCAGATTCTGCTGGTTCCCTACCAAGAAGCTGCACAAACGGAATAACTAGAGATTTGAACCGAGTGGCTGCCGCATAGCGGCCACTCGATCATTGAAAAACTTTGGATAACTTCTGAGTAACTTCAAGATAAGTACCTGAAATCACGTACTGTGAAAATCAAAAGTTACTCTATGAAAATTCGCCCAATGGGTGTGGGTCGCTATTCAACATTATCAAGATCAGGAGAAAAAACGCCTGTCATCCCGAATGTCTTTATCGGGGATCCATGGTTCCAAAATCTGGATTCCCGATTAAACCCTCGGGAATGACAACTATTTCTATCGTGCTGAATAGT
>WTCI01000255.1 GCA_013138655.1 Desulfuromonadaceae bacterium
CGATTGCAAGGATGGCTCAAAGCTGCAACCAGCCGGCATAACGTCGATCATCACAGCAACCGGCAGGGCAAAATATGCAAAGAAGGGCATCTTCACATTTCAGCCCCAAGATTCCCGCGTATCGCTGCGAGAGTCTCTTTCAAGGTGTTTAATTGCGCCGGGTCCAAACCGGCCGTTGCCCGCCTCTCCATGCGTTCACCGCATTCGATGATTTTTTCCCACCTGGTGGTGACCTTCTCGGTAGGCCGGACGATTTTCTTCCGCCGGTCCTGCGGCGATTCGCACCGCTCGATCCATCCATCCCGCTCCATCCGGTCCAGGATACGCGCGAGTGTCGAAGGCTCGATTCGCAATTGCAGGGCCAGTTCGTTCTGAGCCGGTTCTCCATACAATGCAAGGCAGGCGAGTACCTGGACTTGCCGCGGGGTAATCCCTGTCCCCGCCAGCTCATTGTTCAGCGCCGTCTCAAAGAGGTGTGAGGTCAAGCCCACCCAGAAGCTGATACTCTTCTCAAAGTCATACTCAATCATGCCGATTCCTTCATAATATGTTGCTTAGCTAATTATCAGTTAACCAACATATTTCTTTCTGTCAAGAACGCCTTCTTGACAAGTTCCTCAATATAAAAAAGCCCAGCCGATTTTCGAATGGGCCATTTCAGGCATGAGCCAAGGCAGTAGTCGTGCCGAACCTCGACGTGGGCAACAAAACGTCCGCAATGTAGGCCCCCCTGCCAAACTGCAAAAGCGTTCGATAAGTCTTCCAGCGACTGAATTCACGCTGTCGTGAATTTTTCCCCAGCCTTATATTCGATAGAAATCTGGTAGAATGAATGGCAGGGTCTGTCAATCGGTCCCTGCCGTTTTTCGTTGTGCCAACACCCCAGTGCAGGAGCGGAGGATGAAGTCTGTCAGCAGTCTGATTCTGGTGATAACAAGTGTTTGCTGGTTGTTCGCGACAAGTGCCCCGGCACAGGACACGGAGAAAGATTTCGCGGTCTGGCTGGAAAACCTCCGCGTGGAGGCCCGCTCCGCCGGAGTTTCGCAAGAGACCCTGGAGGCGGCCCTGGCTGATGTCAAAGGGCCGCTGCCGCGGGTGATCGATCTCGATCGAAACCAGCCGGAGTTTACCCAGTCTTTGGAGGATTATGTCGCGGCCCGGGTCAGCGAAAAACGTATCGACAACGGACGCAGAATGATGAGCCGCTATCCGACCTGGCTGGGCCGGGTCGAACGGAAGTACGGAGTGCAGAGGCGCTTCATCGTGGCTCTATGGGGAATCGAGACAAACTATGGTGAGCACACCGGAAGTTTTCCGGTCATTCAGTCGCTGGTTACCCTGGCCCATGACGGGCGCCGCAGTTCTTATTTCCGTAAGGAACTGCTCGATGCACTGCATGTCCTCGACGCAGGCCACATCCGTTTGAAGCGCATGAAAGGTTCCTGGGCCGGCGCCATGGGGCAGTGCCAGTTCATGCCCTCTTCATTTCGCCGTTATGCGGCTGATGCCGACGGCGACGGTCGCATCAACATCTGGAACTCGGTCCCCGATGTGCTGGCTTCGGCTGCCAATTACCTTAAACAAGTTGGGTGGCAGGATGACCAGACCTGGGGGCACCCGGTAACGTTACCTGAAAAATTCGATTTTTCCCTGGTCGGGCTGGAAACCCGCCTCCCGCTTTCGCGCTGGCAGTCCCTTGGGGTGAGGCGCAGCAACGGAAGCGCCCTGCCCCGACGCGATCTCGATGCCTCGCTGATCATGCCTGATGGTCCCGGCGGGCCAGCCTACCTGGTTTATGACAACTTCCGGGTGCTTCTGGGCTGGAACAAATCCAACGCCTTTGCTGTTGCGGTCGGTACTCTTTCCGACCAGTTTGCCGCCAAAAGGAAAAAGGGGGGTTGAACCTCTTTCACTCTCCTGATTTTCTGTGCTTAACATGGCATGAAAAGATAATGTCAGACGATTATGGATTTCTTAACAATGTCCCTGACCGTCCGTCCCCAGTGGAACGAATCCGCCAGATGACCGGGCCAAATCGATGGAGACGGGAGTTGGAGTAATTTTTCTGCGTTAAACAAAAAATGCCGTTTTAGTTCCCGTTTTCTTGATAAAAGGAAATACTGGTTGTTTAATTGAATAAGTTACCCATTATCCCTAAGGAGATTCCTATGCCTGACAATCCAAACAGCAGAGTTGTTTATCGTTATGTGAGCCATCTTACCCGGGATACCTTAGCACTGATTTTAGCTGGCGGACGTGGCACCAGACTCCATGAATTGACCGATTTTAGAGCCAAGCCCGCGGTTCACTTTGGTGGGAAGTATCGCATTATAGATTTTCCGCTCTCCAATTGCGTTAACTCGGGCATCCGCCGGATCGGTGTACTGACTCAATACAAGTCGCATTCGTTGATTCGGCACTTGGTGCGGGGCTGGAGTCATTTTAAAAAGGAACTGGGAGAATACGTTGAGATTTTACCGGCCTCCCAACAATTCTCCGAGGAGTGGTATCAGGGAACCGCAGATGCGGTATATCAGAATCTCGATATCATCCGTGCTACAAAGCCTAAGTTTATATTGATCCTTTCCGGTGATCATATCTATAAGATGGACTATCGTTCGATGTTGCTGGCTCACGTAGAAAGTGGCGCCGATATGACAGTCTCTTGTCTTGAAGTGCCGATCGAAGAGGCTGCCGGCGCATTCGGAGTTATGACCGTCGATGAAAAGAACCGTATTTTTCGGTTTGACGAAAAACCTGAGCATCCAAGCCCCATTCCCGGTAAGCCGGGCATCACTCTGGCCTCCATGGGCAACTACGTCTTCAACACCGATATTCTTTTAAACATCTTGGAAACGGACGGGAAGGATCCTGATTCCGATCATGATTTTGGTAAAAACATTATCCCGGCCATTCTTAAGGACCACAAAGTGTACGCTTACCCGTTTCGAAATCCAGAAACCAACGAGCTAGCCTACTGGCGCGATGTGGGTTCTCTGGATGCATTTTGGGAAGCCAATATGGAACTGATCTCTCCGAAACCAGAACTCAATCTTTATGATCCAGACTGGCCAATCTGGACCTATCAGAGGCAGTTACCACCAGCAAAATTTGTCTTTGATGATGACGGACGTCGGGGCATGGCCGTAGATTCGGCTGTTTCAGGTGGCTGTATTATCTCTGGTTCACATCTTAAAAAGACACTCCTGTTCTCAGATGTCATGGTCCATTCCTACTCGAACATTGAGGAAACGGTCATCTTGCCGGAGGTTGTCATTAACCGGCATTGCAAAATCAGGCGTGCCATCATCGACCGTGGTTGTAAAATCCCGGAAGGAACTGTTATCGGTTTCGATGCCGAACAAGACAAGGCAAACGGCTTTCGAATCTCGTCGAAAGGTATCGTGCTGGTAACTCGTGGCATGTTGGGACAACCGGAAGGGTATGCGTGAAATAGTAGCAATCGCCAGATAATAAAATCACTCAGCCTATGTTGATCAAAAAAAGGGGACCTCCAGGCGGAGAAAGCGGCTCAAAAAGCTGTCGCAAGTTGTGATTTTCTTTTCCTCCCCTGCTCCAGTGAAGCCAGGCGTCGACCCGCCAAAGCCGCTGCGCCGATCAGCAGCAGGACCAAAAGGGCGACCCCGGTCCAACCCCACGCACTGTAGACGAAACCTCCGCCTGTTCCGGAAATACTCGATCCCAGGTAATAGAAAAGAAGATAGAGAGAGGACGCCTGGGCACGTGCGTGGCCTGCCAGAGAGCCGACCCAAGCCGAGGCGACCGAGTGGGCACCGAAGAACCCGACGGTGAAGACCACAATGCCGACGATCACGGCGGAAAGAGAGGAGAGCACGGTGAGGGCCAGACCGACTGTCATTACCGCCAGGGCCGTAAAAAGGATCGAGCTGCGGCCGAACCGGTCGGCCAGCCCACCCATAAAACTCGAACCGAAACCACCAAATGCATAGGCGAGGAAGATGAAAGCGACCTGGGTCTGGCTCAGATCAAAAGCCGGGCCCAGCAGCCGGAAGGTGACATAGTTGTAAAGGGTGACAAAGCCGCCCATGCAGGTGAAGGCTACGGAAAACAGGCAGAGCAGTCCCGGGTTCCGAAGGTGATCAAAAAGGGATCCCGTGAGCTGCCCCAAGTGGAATGGGCGGCGCTGGAAATTGCGCGAAGGCGGCAACAGTACCACAAACAGAAAACTCAGGACCAGGCTGACCAGGGCGATGACACCAACGGCCGATCGCCACGGCATGAAGTCGACCAGCCAGGCGGTTAAGATACGTCCCGTCATGCCGCCAAAGGCGTTCCCTGCGATATAAAGCCCCATGGCGTTGCCGACCGCCCGAGGCTCGACCTCCTCGCTCAGATATGCCATAGCCACGGCCGGGATTCCGGCCAAGACGATCCCCTGCACCAGGCGCAAGACAAGCAGGGTCGACAGCGAATCGCTAGCAGCAGTGGCGAAAGCGAAGAGGGCCGTCAGGATAACTGCTATGCCCATCAGAGCTCTGCGGCCCAAGGCATCAGACAGCGTTCCTGAGACCGGCAGCGTGCAGGCGAGGGCGAAGGTGGCAAATGAAAGGGAAAGGCTGGCCACGCCTGGGGAGATCCCGAATTCGCAAACTAGGTTCGGGAACAGGGGCTGAAAATCGTAGAGCGTGGAAAAGGTTACGAACCCCGCAAAAAACAAGGCCAAGTTGGCGCGATGGTAGTCTTTGGTTCCCCGCATGATGAATTTTTTTCCTGCCATGATTGCCTCCGATTTTTCGACCCATTTTGGGTACTGAAAGGTTACTTTCGGATTGATCATAAGTAAAATATATTGTTATTATGTTATCGATAAATATTATTTATGATAGGGGGAAGTTATGGACCTGCGCCAACTCCGGGTTTTCGTCGAAGTCACCAGGCAGGGAAGTTTTACCCGCGCCGCCGAGCGCCTGCACATCGCCCAGCCTGCGGTCAGCATCTCGATCCGCAAGCTCGAAGAGGAACTCGAACTCACCCTCCTCAATCGACAGGAAAAGCGCGTGACCCTGACCGCCGAGGGGGAGAACCTGCTAGTTCATGCAGAACGAATCCTCGACAACTGCGCGGCGGCCGAGTCGGAGATGGCTGAATTGAGGGATTTGACACACGGTGAAGTGCGGATCGGAATCCCGCCGATGATGAGTTCCTACTACTTCCCATTGATCATCCAGGAGTTCTGTGACCGCTACCCGGGTCTAAAGCTGTCCGTCAATGGTGAGGGCGCCGCCAGGATCAAGAGGATGATCTCCAAGGGAGAGATCGATATGGGTGTCATCGCCACGCAAAAGGCACCGGAAGGTTTGGAATGCCAGCACTTTCTCCGGGAGGAAATCGTGGCCTGCGTGCCATCGGACCATCCCCTGGCCGAGCGCGAGTCAATTAGCCAATCCGAGTTTTTGCAGGAACCCTTGATTCTTTTCAAAGATGGGTATTATATGCGGGAACTGATGGACGACCTGTTGGAGGAGAGTGATTTGAAGCCCAAGGTCGTTTTCGAAACTAATCTCTTTTCCCTGGTGCGGTCGCTGATCAAGCAGAGGCTGGGAATCTCGACCTTTTTGCGGATGGTCGTCAGCGGTGACTCTGAATTGGCGGCGGTCTCTTTTGATCCACCCCTTTATCTCGATCTTTTGATCGCCTGGAAGACTGAAAGGTACCTTTCTCGTGCTAACCGTGCATTTATTGATTTTTTGCTGGAACGCACCGAAGGTTAGTCTGGTTTGTTTCATTCTTCCTGGTCAATAGGACTGACGAGGTTGGATTTTGATGACTAACTGAATCTGTCCGGCAAGTTGTTTCGGATTGTTTCAGGGAGTCAATTGAGTGGGTTTTTCAGCTTTCTCAAAAACCCCACAATACAGGAAAGGGCCACCCGATTCTGTAATCGAAGTGGCCCTGATTCGCTTGTTAATATTCAGCAAACTCTATGAATGGCAATTCAGTGCCTGATAACCAGTGGGAGATGAGAAAGACCCGACCTGATTATCAAGAGGGTCTTTTCTGTCTCCTATGTCGTGTTTAATCTCTGCGGACCTAATCCCCCGCAGCTTGCTGCGGGGGCGTTTATTGGGCGCGAACCGGACCGGTCACTTGGACCTCTACGGTGTAGCCATCGAGTTCTTCAGGTAATGCTGCTCTGATTTTTTCACTCTCGTGCTCAATGCCGATGATGATAGCTATTTTCCCGTTGGCATCCTTACCGATGCCCATTGATACCACCCCTGGGGTCTCAATAATCTGTTGTTCATATTTGGCTTTTATTTCCTGGATGGAACCTGTCATGGCCTTTTCCTTATTGGGTTCTTGGGAGCAAGCCGCCAGAAGAAACAGTATTATGCATACGAAAAAAGCTTTCATAAGCCTTCATAAGGTTAGTCTCAATGCGGAAAAGACATTTTGAATGCGGTTAAAAATGGTGGTTTGATCACTCCCGGCAAAGAGTAGTCCAACCAAATTGCCGTTTTCGTCCAAAACTGCAGAACCACTGTCCCCCCCCTGGCTCATCGGCCCCGCCATCAACTGATCCTTGAAGGTGGCAATCAGGCCGGCACCGTATTGGACATTCACTGTCACATCGACCTGCGTAATCTCATCTTCCGTGAATTCGGTGGTACGACCGCTCTTTTTGACTTTCATGCCAAGCAATCCTTCCGCCAGGCCTTGAATCTCGCCGATGCCAAGGATTTCGGCCTTTACATCGTCGTCATTAAGCGGACGTGCGATGGCCGCGTCAACCAGATTTTCCCCCGCAAGGGCCTTAACCGCTTGTAGCCGCGTGTCGCTGCTGATTATTTCGGCAACCTTGTTAAGGGCCCTGACGATACGGCCGGCCACATTACAGTCGCTAGGCAGGCCCGTCATCTGGACAGGCACAAAATCAGTCAAAGTGGCGATTTGGTCATCGGGATTGCGCCCCCCGTCATGGGGGCCTGGTTGCAGGATAGGATCCCCTGTTTGGGCATTGTTACTGTTGGCCATGACATGATTGTTGGAGAGGATGTGCCACTGGTCGTTTCTTTTCACCCAACATCCCAACGTTCCAGCAGTGATGTCTTTGTGTCCAATGCTCACTCCACCGGGTGCCGGACGAAATCTGCCCGTCGGGGCCTGAAACACACGAAAAACACCCGTCTCCACCACGTCAGTCGGAAATCCTTGCACATCTTTTGGCACCAGGTCCTGAGATGATAAAGCTGATGCGGCGATCTTTTTCTCGACGGAGCAGACAATGCAAGGGGTATCCGTTCGTTTTCCGCCAGTAACCTTGTATCCCACACCCGTGGCCACGACATTACTCCGAGCCAAAAGATCCTGGGATTTTTCCTTGAGCGCTGCACGCACAGATTCGATATTATTACTCATGATGCCCTCCTCACAGAATGGATTGGCTTTGTCTGGATTGACCATAATTTTCTGATGTATATTATACCTCTACCAGGATTTAATGAGAGATCAAGCCTTTTGCTGGATATTTTAGATTGTCTGCATTCCAAGGCACGGGTAGTTGGTGTTTTAGCGGTCTGGCTCATCTGTCCTTGGGCGCAGCCGAAGAGGACGGGGGATATAACGCACTTCACGTTTCCGCATTCTCCAACACGGCCCTCTTCTGAGAGTATTGACGCCCGCCGCAACGTGATTTACATCCAGTTTACAACTTAAAAACGGGAAACCTTATGTGAACAACCCAGGGCTTTGACTATTTTGATATACTTTCTTACAAAGTTGCGGGCATTGTCCTTATGAGATCTTGAGAAGTGATCAAATGCGGTTTTTGTATTCTTCTTGCTGGTGTTGGTCATCGCGAGCGGTTTCCCTGCCCCCGTCATCAGCAGACGCAAAAACATGCTGCGGCTCCGGGCTTTGTGGAGGTAGTTATGAAGGCAGCGAACGTTTTCTATCTGGCCCTCGGACTGTTCATTATTCCTTTCCTTGTTTCCATCTTTGCCTTGACTCCACAGCAGGCTCAAGCCCAAGACAGCGGTTATCTGGAACCGTTTGAAAAATACCATCGGGAGGAGCTCGCCCAGATGCTGGCACCCATCGCCCTCTACCCCGATGCGCTCCTGTCTCAGATCCTGATGGCATCGACCTACCCCATTGAAGTGATCGAGGCCGACCGCTGGGCCAGAGAGAACCTGGAACTAAAGGGGGAGTCCCTTGATGCTGCACTGTTAAATAAGCACTGGGACCCCAGTGTCAAGGCGATCTGTCACTTTCCGTCAACCTTGGCCCTGATGAGCGAACGGATCACTGAGACCACCAACCTCGGCAACGCTTTTCTCGCCCAAGAAACCGAGGTCATGGGCATGATCCAGGAACTGCGGGCCGGGGCCTGTGCCCACGGCAACCTCAACACCACCTCCGAGCAGAAGGTGATTGTCGAAAAGGAGACAATCATCATTGAACCGGCAGATCCCCGGACCATCTACGTACCCTACTATGATCCCTATTTTATCTATGGCCCGTGGTGGTGGTCTCCTGCCTATCCGCCCTATTACTGGGGTCCCCCAGGGATAAGTATCGGGGTCGGTATCTCATATTGGCCCGGCATTTATTTTGGTTTCACCTTCAGTGACTGGAGCTATTTTGATTGGCACCACCACTATATTTACATTGATGTACACAAGCGACCAAGATTTGTCAGGCATGACCGTTGGATAGCAAAGCCCGGTCGTTGGCTTCACGCTCCCAGTCACCGCCGGGGTGTCGCCTACCGCGATAAGTTCACTGCCAGAAAATATGGTCAATCTCCCCACCGCTCCACGGGTTTCCGGTGGAGTACCCGAGGTTTTCCTGAACACCGGGACAGTGATGTGCTACGGACCTGGATTGACCAGGACAGGCAAAGGGCTGACCGGACAAAAATCGATCGCTATCGCCAGGAACAGGAACGGGCTGACCGCTACAAGCAGGAACGGCAGCGGATTAACCTTGACAAGAAAAAGCCTGAACGGAAAGAGCCTGAAACACTGAAGCGAGAGCGTGTTGAGCGCGATCGGAAGAAACAGATAAAGATCGTACCAGATCGGCGGAAACGGGAACGGGTTGAGCACGAAAAACAATGGGGAAGCCGGGACAATGTTTTTAATCGGGTCGAAGATGGCAGGAAGGAACGTCAATCAAGCAAGCGCGGTCGGTTCAGCCGGCAAATCCTGGAAGGTGACGACAAGGGCGACCGAAACGACCGCCTCCGCAAATGGCGGTGAACTGGAGAACCGAGCCATGATACCATTCATACCGAGAAAGGCACAGATGCTGGGACTGAAAGCATATAAACATAGGATATTGCGGTTTTCTCCCGGCGCAATGGTCATTCTAATTGCCATAATCGTCTCGGCCGCAGCCCCTAGTTGGGCCAGTGCGTTAGCGGGACAAAAAAGTTTTGCCTCTCCTCAGCAGGCGGTAGCTGCCTTGCTCGTAGCAGTGCAAGACGATAACAATGCAGAGTTGTTCAGCATCTTGGGCTCCGGCTCGGAGGATCTCATCTCTTCCGGCGACAAGGTCGCGGACCGGAACGGCAGAGCGCGATTTTTGAAAGCCTATGAGGAGAAGAACAGCCTTGAGCAGGAGAACGAAGGCCAAGTTGTGTTTCTCATCGGCGGCAAGGATTATCCTTTCCCGATCCCCATCATTCGGCAGGGGGACGCCTGGTTCTTTGACACCCAGGCGGGCATGGAGGAAATCCTTAACCGGCGAATCGGCAGAAACGAACTGCACACGATCGAGGTGATGCAGGCCTATACTGATGCCCAACGTGAGTATGCCTGTATGATACGCAACGACGGTGTCCCGACGTTTGCCCAGAAGCTTGCCAGCAGTGAGGGCAAGAAGGATGGACTCTATTGGAAAGCAGCAGAGGGTGAGGAGGAAAGCCCCCTCGGTCCACTGATCGCTAAGGCCACCGAAAAGGGGTATGCGGGTGGCCTGAATGAGGGTTCTCCTGACCCCTTTCAAGGCTATTATTTCAAAATCCTTAAGTCGCAAGGAGAGCATGCCAACTGTGGTGCGTTTGATTATGTAACCGATGGCAAAATGGTCCTCGGATTCGCCCTGGTCGCCTATCCCGCCAAGTATGGGGCCTCTGGTATCATGACCTTTATCGTCAACCAGGAGGGCGTGATCTATGAAAAAGACCTGGGTGAAAACACGGACACGATGGCAGCAGCAATGACCACCTTTGATGCGTAAGCGTCAACCGAGCCCATCTTGGCCTTCGGCCTTCGGCATGTCATCATGCTGCTGACTTCTTGCTGCCAGCCATTGATCTGGAAGGAGTTCGTGAATCTGTTTGGCGGGATGGCTCATGATGCGACGTAACACGTCTTCAAGGTATTCTTGGGGATTGATGTCCAGATTCCGGCAGGTCTGGACCAGGGACAGGATTGTTGCTGTTGCCCGGCCACCATCCTCGCTACCAACAAACAGCCAGTTCTTGCGGCCGATGGTGAGGGGACGGATGGCCCGCTCGGCAACGTTGTTATCGAGGCGGGCGTCGGGGTTGCTCAAATAGTTCGGCAGGGAGGGCGCTAAACCCTGGTAGTAGTTCAAGGCTTTGCTGAAGTTGGATTTAGGCAGCAGTCCACCTTTGAGGATACGGTTTTCGACCAGTTCCGACAATTCCTCCAGGATCGGCTTTTCGATCTGCTGTCGGATGCGTAGCCGCTCTTCAGGAGAGCGGGCCCAAGCGACGCGCTCCAGCATGAACAGGTAGCGGATTTTGCGCAAAATACGCCGCCGCAGCTCCGGGTCGCCATTTTCCGCCTCAACAAATTTACGGCGCACGTGGGCCATGCAAGGGCACCAGGTGATATCCTCGTATTTCGCCAGTTTTTCGTACGCGCCGTATTTATCGGTATGCAAAAAGCCCTGGTACTCTTTCAGGGTTTTCAGCGGATGTTCATGGTTTCGATTGAGTTGAAACTCGAAGAATCGATAGGGAGGATCACCACCGCCGCCACCGACATAAACCCACATATAGGCCTGTTGGCAGCGACTTTTGCCTTTGACCTGAAGTCGGATCGGGGTTTCATCGACAAAGATCGCACCGTTTGTCAGAACCTCCGCCCTCATCGCCTCGTAAAGAGGCGACAAGGCTTCACCCAGGGTGAGAACCCACTTTGAAAGGGTCTGGCGGCTGATGCGGACATCTGCACGCTTAAGAATTTCCACCAAACGGTAAAGCGGCAGATGATCGGTAAACTTGGCAGTCAGAATATAGGCCAGCAGACTTTCATCGGCCGGACAGCGGTTAATGATCGCATCGGGCAGCGGCGCAACCTTGATGCCGAGTTCAGGAGCAGTCTTGGATGCGTATTTGGGACGGACGTATTCAACAATATAGAATTGTTCCGGTTTTCGCGCCAACTTGCGGCTGACTTCGCAACCGATCTTCACCAAGGGGTTTCCCGTCTCCGGGCAGATCTTTTCCTCCGCAGGAATGTCGAGCTCAACCCTTTTGACCGGCAGGTCGTCGGGATAGGTGATCGTATCCTTGCCACGGTTCTTTTTGGTTTTACGCCGCTTGAAGTGAACCTCCTCCTGCTCCGATTCTGTTTCCGCATCCTGCGGCCCCAGATCCAGACCCGGCAGAGGTAACTGGTCGTGCAGGTCGATCAGTCGTTCATTTTTGACACCGAAGACCTGCTTTTGCAGCCAGGTCAGCTGTTCTTTCAGGGTCAAGAGATCCGCTTCCAGCGCATGGATGCGTTGATCTTTCTGTTGAAGAAGTTCTAGGAAATTGGGTATTTCCGCTCTGTTTTTGGCACCGTCAGACATGCCGCCAAGCTAGCACATTCCAGTGTCTGGAGGAAGTGATAAGCGCCTATTTTTATAGAGAAAAACGCGTATTTAGGCGGCGCGGGACCACCCCTTCGAGAAGCATGAGGAACTGTGTTCGAGACAACTTTTTTTCACCGCTAAAGCAGCTGGAAAAGGTGCCCTTCTCCAGTCGCTTGTACCAGATGACAAAACCATCCCCCTCAAAGGAGAGGATTTTGATCAGATTGCGGCGGCGATTCAAAAAGAGAAAGAGCGCACCGGAGAGCAGTTGGCCGGGATAAGCGCATTCAACGAGATGGCCCAAGCCCTCAAAGCCTTTGCGCATATCGACCACCTGGTCATACAGGTAAATCGGCTGCAACCCGGAGGGACGCATGCTATACCCGCTTCAGGACAGTGAGGACTTCGCCCAGCAGATTTCCGTCGAACCCGGATGCGACATGGACATAGACACCATTGCACGAAAGAGCTAGCGGAGGTGCCGCAAGTTCCAGTTCAACAAACCTGCCAGGTTGCTGTATCACCGGCATGGCCAGACGTTTTCGCCAATAGAGAAAGCGATGATAGTTCTCGGCATGATCACGGCACCAGGCAGCGACGCTCAAACTGCTTTCACGCCATGCGACAATTTTTTCAGACCATTCTTCTTGCAATGTAACTGATGACATGCGGTAGCCTCCTTGTATTTGATAGTGGAGGCCAGTTTAGGAGGCTGAGTGTTGAACGGCAAGATGGGGCTCGGTTGACGCTTACTTTGATCCCGACGGCACCTGGCGCAAGCATGAAGAGCACGCTGAGAAATAATGCCGTTTGGAAAAGTAACTACTTTACAAAAACAGCTCTAACAGAAATGGTCGGGGCTGCTCCATTTGTTGTTTCACAAGGCTTTGCTATCAGTGGGCTTAACTACCCCGTATTATTGGAAAAGCCCGCCCGATTGCCGGATGGGCTTTTCTGATAAACACTAAGATTCGTGACGCTATTAGTAGTGGTAGCGACACTGAACAACAATAATGGTTTCGTCAGTCACTTTATATACCAAGCGATGCTCACGATCTATGCGGCGGGACCAGTATCCGGACCAATAGTGCTTCAACGGTTCAGGATCACCAATCCCTTCGAATGGCTGTCGTTTAATATCTTTGATCAGTGCGTTGACGCGCTTGAGTATTTTCTTGTCCGTTTGTTGCCAATACAAGTAATCCTCCCAAGCTTTTTCTGCCCAAGATAAGATCATTCTTCAATCAATCCGCGTTGTACCGTTTTTCCAGCTTCCACTTCCGCAATCGCTTGGTTCAAGCGCTCTGCATTTTTGGGACTGGCCATCAAGTAGGCTGTTTCTTCATAAGCATGGAAATCTTCAAGACTGATTACGACCGCAGGCTTACCATTTTGCCGAGTAATTAAAACAGGTTTGTGATCATCATTTACCTTGTCCAGTGTGCTGGCCAAGTGACTTCGGAAAGCTGAATAGCTGATTGTGTCCATCGCGTCCACCCCTTTCATTGTACTTATTATTGTACTGGTACAAATATTTGTACGCAAGGGGTTTTTCCACTTCTTTGTATATTCCGTATTTCAGAGTCGATCAGCAAAGTGAATACCAGATCTGAATATGTCTGAAATATAGCGCAATGCAAGAAAAGCCCTCGATCGCTGGAGTCTGCTGTCGCTTACATGGCCCCTGTCTGCTCCGGCTTGAGAAACGAGTGGGGGAAGAATTTTTCAAAGACCTCGCCGATTTGCTTGAAGGACTTTTGTTTCAGTAGGGCCATCTTTTCTGCAAGTTTCTGCTGGGCTGAAAGAGGCTTTCGACGCAGAGTCTGCCTTGTCAAGAGCTGACCTCTTTTGCTGTTTCTCTATAGGCTATCTCTTTGCCCCCTACAGAAAATCACTATTTTACAATTCCTCGAACCTGACCTAGACACAGAAAGAAAGTTTATCAAAGACTGACGACAGAGTCAGGGTATGTTTTTTCGTGGATGTCAACATCCACGATTTCAAAGACAAAGGAGATGTCAATGGATTTCTTGAAAGAACTCGGAATTAAAGAAAAAAATCAGGGGGCTTCAACCGGGATTGAATGGAATAGCACTATCGACCAGGGGCAACTGGATATCGTTTCTCCAGTTGATGGTAAGCATATCGCAAGCGTTTACCTTGCCTCAGAGGAAGACTATGAGCGGATCGTTGCCAAAGGAGTAGAGGCATTTAAGGCGTGGAGACTGGTTCCAGCCCCGAAACGTGGGGAGATCGTCCGCCAGATCGGTCTGCAGTTGCGTAAGCACAAGGATGCACTCGGCACACTGGTTTCTTACGAAATGGGAAAATCCCTGCAGGAAGGCAAGGGTGAAGTCCAGGAGATGATCGATATCTGTGATTTTGCCGTAGGTCAGTCTCGCCAGCTTTACGGTTCCACCACGGTCTCTGAAAGAGAATATCACCGGATGTACGATCAGTATCATCCGCTTGGAGTTGTCGGAACCATTTCCGCTTTCAATTTTCCGGTCGCCGTTTGGTCCTGGAATACCATGATCGCAACGGTTTGCGGCGATACAAACCTGTGGAAACCTTCCTCGAAGACGCCTTTAAGTGCCATCGCCGTACAGAATATTCTGGCAGAGGTCATCAGGGAGAATGACCTCCCCGAGGGTTTGTTCAGTCTCATCGTTGGCCGTGGTTCGTCCATTGGCGAAAGGCTACTCAACGACAAGCGAGTGCCCTTGATCTCCATAACCGGTTCGACAGAAGTCGGACGTCACGGCGCCCAGATCATTGCCAAGCGCTTCGGCAAGGCGATCCTTGAACTGGGTGGCAACAACGCGATTATTTTGACTCCCAATGCCGATTTTAAAATGGCATTGCCTGCTATTGTCTTCGGTGCGGTAGGAACCGCTGGCCAGCGTTGCACCTCAACCCGGCGCCTAATTATTCACGATTCCATCTACGACAAGGTCAAAGAGACCATCGTGAAAGCTTATGGCGGGCTTAAAATCGGCAATCCGCTGGATGAAAACAATCACGTCGGTCCCCTGATCGACAAAGGTGCTGTCAGCGATTTCAAAAAAGCGCTTGCTCGTGCCAGTGAAGAAGGCGGAACACTTGCTTATGGTGGTGATATCCTTGCGGGTGATGATTATGTTTCCGGCTGCTACGTGATCCCGGCCATTATTGAAGTTGAAAATAGCTACGAAATCGTTCAGGAAGAAACCTTTGCCCCAATTCTCTACTTGATCAAGTATCAGGGCGACATTGCGAATGCGATTGAATTGCACAACGATGTTGTCCAGGGGCTCTCTTCCGCGGTGTTCACTCAGAACATTCTTGAAGCAGAGGAGTTCCTTTCGGCAATCGGTTCCGATTGCGGGATTGCCAACGTCAATATCGGAACCTCCGGTGCAGAGATTGGTGGAGCTTTTGGCGGTGAAAAGGAGACAGGTGGTGGTCGCGAGTCCGGCTCCGATGCCTGGAAAGCTTATATGCGTCGTCAAACCAACACCATAAATTACGGCAGAACTCTTCCCTTGGCTCAAGGGATTAAGTTTGACATATAGATTGGCCTCGAACCTCACTGATTTTATGCATTGAATGGAGGATGAAAAATGCAAAGAAAAATAAATTCAATTCTGGTTTTTGGACTTGGTAAAGTCGGCTCGTTGATGGCTTCCATGCTCCATGAAACCGGGTTCGAGATTACTGGTGCCGATGTTCAGGTTCGTGAAGATTTCCCCTTTGCGGTCAAAACTCTAGATGTTAGTAGCTGCGATGAATTAAAAAAAAGCATGCAGGGTTTCGACGCGGTTATTTCGTGCCTTCCGTACAGTTTCAACATCGGCGTTGCCACCATCGCGAGTAAACTTGGCATCCATTATTTTGATCTCACCGAAGATGTGCCAACAACAAAGGCGATCATCGAAATGAGTCAATCCTCCACTGCGGTCATGGCACCTCAATGTGGTTTGGCACCTGGATTTATCGCCATTGTCGGAGCCTCCGTTGCAGATAGACTTGATAAAATCAGAAACATCAAGCTACGCGTTGGAGCTCTTCCCAGCAATCCCACCGGGTTGCTCTCTTACGCATTTAACTGGTCTCCCGAAGGTGTGGTCAACGAGTATCTTAATGACTGCGAGGTGATTGAACATGGCCGACATAAATGGATTTCCCCCATGGAGTGGCTGGAAAAGATCGTTATTGACGGTATCCAGCTCGAAGCCTTTACCACCTCTGGCGGTCTGGGGACCATGTGTGAGACCTATGCAGGTGTGGTAGAAAATCTGGACTACAAGTCGCTGCGCTATCCTGGTCATGCTCAATTAATGAATTTCTTTTTCCACGAGTTGCTGATGCGGGAAGATCGCAAGAAGGCTGGCGAAATTCTGGTGAATGCTAAACCGCCGGTGAGTGATGATGTGGTTTATGTCCACGCCTCAGCGGAAGGCTGGCAACCTGGAACTCTGGTCCGCGAGGAGTTCGTCACCGCCTACCGACCGGTGGGAATCGCCGGCCGTCGCTGGCGAGCCATTTCTTGGACCACTGCCGCATCCGCCTGTGCTGTTATCGAACTGGTGAGTAACGGGACTTTGCCCGACAAGGGCTTCATTAAGCAGGAAGAGATTGATCTCGAAAAATTTATGGAGACTAAAAACGGACGCTTATATTCCGGCCGAGCCCATGGGGGGAAACTCGAAGGTTAGAATTTCATCTTCTTTGAATAAAAATAGTGTTTAGTGTGTACCGTTCTGAACTGGACGTTGAAATAACTGAACAGGAGCAAAAACATGCCCAATGCGACCCCCCCCACCCTGACCATAGCTGATCAATCTGAACTCGAGAACAAACGTCAGCTTATTGTTCAGCCCACCGATGTTCAGGCGATGATGGACAGATACCAGTTTTCAGATGACGCCCGGCGTATCGTCAAGGAAGAAAAGCTGCTGTCTGTCGGTCTGTTGAGCCGGTTGCAATCCTCCTACCCGCAGCATTCCGGGCTGATGGAAACCAAGTCATTCCTGTTCAAGGTCGGGTCAAACTACACCGGGCTTGAAGGTTTCCGCCAAGTTTGCGAGATTCTGAAGGAAAATGGAATTGAGCTCAGCCAGATCAAAGA
>WTCI01000133.1 GCA_013138655.1 Desulfuromonadaceae bacterium
CCCCTTTGATCGGCGTTCTCGGCATGAATGAATTATTGTTCAGGACAACGTTGCGCGAGCAGCAACAGATGTTGACGACGACCGTGCAAAAGTCGGGTGAAGACTTGCTGGAACTGATTAACGAGGTTCTCGACTTTTCAAAAATTGAGGCGGGCAAGATGCAACTGGAGGTCGGCGAATTTTACCTGTATCAAACGGTTGAGGACGTCCTGGAGTCACTTGCCGCTCAGGCTGTGGCCAAGGGATTGACACTTTACACTGATATCTCACGGGCGGCGACCGGCAAGGTTAAGACTGACGAACCGCGCATCCGGCAGATTCTGCTGAACCTGCTGGGCAATGCCGTCAAGTTTACCGAACGGGGATCGGTCCGCGTTAACCTGCGGTGTGAACCGGGATTGCCGGGCCTTGACCGTTATACGATTGACGTTGTTGATAGCGGAATCGGTATGGATGAAAAATCTCAAGAGCAGGTGTTTTCGGCATTTTATCAGGCCGACGGTACAGATACGCGCCAGCATCAGGGGACTGGCCTCGGTTTAGCCATTGTCCAACAACTTGTTGAGTTGCTTGGTGGTTCAGTCAACCTGGACAGCTCCCCCGGTCATGGGAGCAGTTTTCAGGTTGCTTTGAACCTGCCGACAGTTGCCCCGGCGAAGTTTGAACTTCCCGATCAGCTGGCCCAACAGCCCCTGCTGCTGTATGTTGATGATGAAGAATGTCGGGGAATTCTTTTCGACCGGTTGACTGAAATGGGGTTTTCCGTGAGGACCAGTTCTTCTCCGGTCGATGCCTGGTATCAAATTACGACCGCTGTGCGAACCGGAAAGGACTTTCCCCTGCTTATCCTTTCGGGGGCGACGACTCTTCCCGATGGACAGCCGTTATATCAGGCTGTACGCGAAATCAGTTCCCCCCATTTGTCGCGTCGGTTCCTGTTGCTTGAGCGCACGCAGTCAGTCGTTTTGGAAAAATCGGAACATAAACTTTACCTGCCGGTTGGGTGGACAGGGCTGCATACGGCTCTCTGCCGGAGTTGGCACGAACTTCACCTGGTAGAAAAGGAATCAGTGGAAAATGACAGGGCGGTCGCTGATAACCGCAAAAAAAACGCTTTGTCGATTTTGCTGCTGTCGTCTGGAGTTGCCGGCCGGGAATTGGTCAAACTGTTGCTGCTCGATCTGCCGATCAACGTCGATGCCGTGGAAAATCTTGAGCAATTTGCGCTGTGCCTGAAACAGAAGAGCTTCGCGACGGTCATCGTTGACGTCGCAACGTTACCCCTTGTGCCGCTCGTTGATTGCTGCCGTAAACTGCCCGCGGAAACAGGGCTGATCGTTTTGCATTCCAAAGCGGAAAATATTGCCGGTTTCGACTCTCTCGCCAGTGACTTGCTGGAGAAGCCTTTTAAGCGAGAAAGATTACTCGAACTGTTGAGCCCTTCCTCCGGAGCTTCACTGCTGACTGAAATGGACAAGAGCTCCTTCAACGGAGTTGGCTCATGAATCGGCGGACTGTTGCTTTCGGTCTGGCAATTCTTCTGGGCGGTTATGTTTTTCTTCTCGGCTGGGCCGGTCAGCTTTTCTTTTCGCACGCCAAAGGCCAAAACGCTTTGCTTGTAAATCCCCTGCCTGTCCGTGAATTGCCTCTCGGCGAGACTGTAGACCTGCGGTTGCAGGGCCGCGGTTTTGATGAACAGACCCGGGTCAGTGTGCGCATGGATGTGAATAATCAGGAGGCCATTGTCGGCTCTTTCCCCTTAGGCGGGGTTTCCAACGATATGCTGATCGTTGGAGATATCTTGTATCTCGCAAGTACGTCCGAAGGGTTTCGGATATTTGATATCTCCAACCCACTTAAACCGGTATTTTTATCCCGGCCTGTTTCACATGTGACCGTGCTCGATATCGAAAAAAACGGAGAAAAACTTTATTTGAGTTGTGGTGCGCAAGGGGTGAGAATTTACGAGCTTGCTGATCAGCGTTTACGCTACGTCAAAAATATTTACATGCGGGCACTAGCGATTGAAAGCAGGGCTGTTGATGGTTTTCTCTATGTCGCAGGTGGCAAAGAGGGCAGTTTTGTTTACGATCTTGACGATGCCTCGGGGATGCAGCCCGTGGCAACGTTCGGCTCCGGATTTTTTGTCACGGGAATCTCGACTTATGAAAATTTCGTCTATTTGGCAACCCGGGGAGATGGCGTACAGATTTATCGTCTGGATGTTCCCGGCAGCCAGGTACATGTCGGCCAATTGTCGGCTGGACGGACGGCCAGGGACGCAAAGGTTTTCCAGGGAAAACTTTATGTCCTTGAGCAAGGTAAAGTTTCTGTCTACGATCTGAAAGAGCCTGCATACCCTGTCCTGATACAGGAGTCTCAGCCAGTTTTCCCGTGGAAACTCTTTTTCAGCGGGGAAACGGTCTATATCGCAGATGGGTTCAGCGGGATACATCTCGTCGCCGAGGATCAGTGGTCCAATGCAAATAGCTGGGGGTATATCAGTGTCGGTAGTAACCCGCGGGCGATGGCCGAGAGTAAAGGCTATCTCTACGTTGCCGCAACCAATGGCTGGCTGAAAGTCGTCAAACGCCGGGCAGTTTTGCCGAGACAGGTTATCGCATCGATACGCACGCCGAAGTTTGTCAATGATATTTTTATCAGAAACCACTGGATGTATATCGCTGATCATTCCGGCGGAACGTATCTGCTTGATTTGCGGGATTATGAGAAAAAGCTTGTCCGTTTGGGGGCTGACAGGGCCACTTCATTTGCGGTGGATGAGAATCACCTTTTTGTCGCAAAGACAGCTGCCGGCATTGAAGTTCTGGATATCATCGACCCCGGACAGCCGCAGTTGCTCGCTGCCTGGCCAGACCTGGAAAGACCGGTTTCCCTTGCGGTTGTCGATCATTATCTGGTTTCTGCTTCAGGTGCCAAGGGGGTAGCATTGATCGATATCTCCGATTATGCCGAGCCGGCAGTTTTGGACAGGATAACGAATCTTCATGCCATGGATGTGACTGCAGCTGACGGCCTGATCTATGTTGCCGGAATACGGAAAGGCCTGCAGATTTTTCGTATTTCGGAACAGGGTAAATTACAATTGCTCAGCCAGGCGAAACAGCCGTTCCCCATCGGCAGGTTTGCTAAAGCCTTAGCTGTAAAAGTCAGTAATAATATCGCTTTTGTTGCAAATGGGCGCGGAGGTCTGCTGGTCGTGGATGTGAAAAATCCACGCTCACCACGTATTCTCAGTGCGATCGATCTTCCGGGGATTGCGAGGGGTCTGCTGGTGGATGGCCCGAGTGTCTATGTTTCCTGTGGTTCTGGTGGTTTGTTTGTTGTCGATGCCAGAGACTTGAAAGCCCCGGTGTTGGTCAGCAGTATGGAATTGCATAAGCTGGCCGGAGGGATTGCCCTGGTCGATGGGCTGCTCTATCTGGCAAATGGGTATATGGGGGTGACGGCGGTTCCGGTCCCCGAACAGCTTAAAAAGGTTGATTTTGTTTCAGCAGAACAGTTGCAGGTTACCTTGCCTTCACCCGCTTTTCCGGGACGTTACAGCCTTCAGGTGACTAATCGAAAAACTACGGTTTCTTTGGATGGGGTGTTGGAGTATCGGTAAGGTTTAGAATTTGTAGGTCAGCCCTGCCCAGTACTGGCGGCCGAGTAAATATTCTCCGTCCGCTGTGCCTATTTCTACTCTGCGATTGAAAACATTGAGTATGTCGAGCGTGATTTCGGCACTGTTGCCATGCCATTCAGGACTTTGCCAGGCGACCTTCCAATCAAAAGTCAGCGCGCTGGGTTTTGTGACCTTGTCGTAGTAGTCATGTTCCAGACTTTTTACATTGACCATCGAACCATCCGGCATTTCTACCTCTCCGGAAGTTATTCTGTCCACCACTCGGTAGCGGCTCCTTAGGTTGGTGGTGTTTGTAAACGACAGCTCGAAAGGAAGATTGACCGAATAAACCAGGCTGGCCTTGTAGGGTCGGTTATAATCATTGATCGGCACCTGACTTCTGTCGGTAAGTTTTCCGTCATACCATACCGGCAAATCCAGTTCATCCGGTTCATCATCAGTTTGATGCTCATCAAACGTATCCGTATAACTGCTGCTGTTACTTTTTGTCTCTTCCCACGTGACATTCAATACTAAAAAGTGGTTTGACCAACTTTTTTGCCAACTGAGGCTGACTTCTTCGTGGGTGCGGCGTCCGGAGTTGCGCCATTCTTTAAAGATGTAGCCGTCTTCATCTTTGTCCAGAATGACCGAAACAATCTGCTCTTTGTATTCGCGGTCGATGTACAGCATTTCCAGCCGGCCACCCAACAGCGATTGCTGGATGCCCAGAGTAAATTCATCGGAATAGGGCGTTTTCAAATCACTTACCCGACTCGCGCTGAAAGTGGAACCGGGAATCATTGTCCAGTCGTGGTTCGGATCGACGGTTTTCGTGTCACATGAATAGGTTACTGCGCCAGTGACCGGTGAAACCCTTTTCTTTATTTCGCCGCGGCACGCTCTAATTCTATCAGCT
>WTCI01000155.1 GCA_013138655.1 Desulfuromonadaceae bacterium
TGTCGTTGACCGGGAAAAATAATTGTCATTGATCACCCCTGGTGCGGCCATGCGGAACTGGTGGGAAAAACATCCCGCAACGAATGGCCCCGGGGTTAAATTTGGAGCAAAAGAAAATTTAGACGAAGAACAGAAAAAAGCCCTGGCCGAAGATTGCGCACAAGGCGAACTATCCAAAAAAGAAATTGGAAAAAGTACGGAATCAGCAGGGCTTCTGTTTACCGAATTTGGGATACGATGAAAACAGATGGCTGACATTTAAAGCCTTGTCGTTGGGCAGAGTCTATCGGGGAAAACAAAGACCTTGACGGCAGTACTCCAGCGGGGTATAGTGTGGCATCAAATTGTTATGTAAGGAGGGTCGATGGTCACAGTCGCAGAAACGACGGAATATCGAAAACGTGCAGAGACGCTTCTTCCTGAGGAAGAGAGATTAGCAATAATCAGCTACTTGGCCGAACATCCAAAGGCCGGAAACATCATGCAAGGGACCGGCGGAATTCGTAAACTTCGTTGGGCCATACCGGGGAAAGGTAAAAGCGGTGGAGTACGGATTATTTACTTTTAGCACGATGACCGGATGCCGCTTTATCTGATCACAATGTTTGGAAAGTCAGATAAGGATAATATCAGCCGTAAAGAACAAAACCTTCTGAAAGGATTTGTTGAGGATCTAGTCAAAGCCAACGGCCCTTAACGACAGGACTTGAGAAAAATATATGGAGGTAACAATGAGCGGTACTTTTGAAAGTATTCAACAAGGACTCGAAGAAGCTATTGCCCACAGTAAAGGTGAAACGACTGCCGTTAAAGTCTTTACGCCTGTTGATGTCGACGTAAAAGTTATCCGTGAACAGACAGGGCTATCTCAAACACGCTTTGCGTCAACCCTTGGCATTAGTGTTAAGACTCTTCGTCACTGGGAACAGGGCGATCGAAAACCACAAGGGCCAGCTCTTGTTCTCCTCAATGCCGCAGCCAGAGATCATAAAAAGCTGCTTGAAATCCTAAGTTCTCCTTTGGTGGCAGTTTAACCTTTCTTTATCGAGGTCGTTGGATTGTGGCTTGGAGGGGCCACCTCTCTTCTCAGGGATACGTAATTTTCTCGCTCACCCCAACTTCCGATCCACCCCCCGATACTGAATCGCCTCGGCCAGGTGCTGCCGCTCAATCCGGGTTACGCCGGCGAGGTCGGCAATGGTGCGGGCCAGTTTGAGGATCCGGGTGTAGCTGCGTGCCGAGAGACCGAGGCGGTCGGTGACCTGCTCAAGCAACTGCTCCCCGGCATTGTCCAGTTTACAAAACTTATTGATATGGCGGGTTTGCATCTGGGCATTGGTGTGCAGGTTAAACGGCTTCAGTCGGTCAACCTGGATCTGCCGTGCCAGATTGACTCGTTCGCGGATGGTTGCACTGCTTTCGGTCACTGTCGTGCCGGTGAGATCTTTGTGCGGGACGCGCGGCACTTCAATATGCAGGTCGATACGGTCGAGCAGCGGACCCGAGAGGCGGCTGCGGTAGCGTTGGATCATCGGCGGGGTGCAGGAACAGGGGTTCTGCTGGTGGGGGTCGCCGAGAAAACCGCAGGGGCAGGGATTCATCGCAGCGACCAGCATGAAATTGGCCGGATAGGTCAGGCTCAGCGCGGCACGGCTGATACAGACTCGGCCGTCTTCAAGCGGTTGGCGCAACATCTCCAGGACATTTTTTTTGAATTCGGGGAATTCGTCGAGGAATAAAATCCCATTGTCAGCCAGTGAAACCTCTCCCGGTCGGGGATAGCTGCCGCCACCGATCAGCCCGGCATCGGAGATGGTGTGATGCGGGGAGCGGAACGGCCGTTGGCTGATCAATCCATGACTGTGCCCCAACAGCCCGGCGACCGAATGAATCTTGGTGGTCTCCAGCGCCTCTTCGAAGGAAAGTTCCGGCAGAATCGACGGTAACCTCCGGGCCAGCATGGTTTTGCCGCTGCCGGGCGGTCCGCTGAGCAGGACATTGTGTGCCCCGGCGGCGGCAACTTCCAGCGCCCGTTTGACATGCTCCTGACCACGGACTTCGGAGAAATCTTCGCCATCTGTTGTTGCCGGAGTTGCTGAGGGGTCAAAATCGCAACGATGGGGGGTGAATTCGCGTTCGCCGTTGAGCAGGGCCACAACGTCTCCCAGATCGCGCACAGCGTAGACCGGCGGTCCGGCAACCACCGCCCCTTCATCGGCATTTTCTGTCGGAAGAATCAGTGAACGGTCTCCCCACTTGCGTGCGGCCACGGCAATGGGCAGGACCCCGCGAACCGGCTTGATACGACCATCAAGTGACAACTCCCCGAGCAGGATGAAGTTTTCCAGGTTCACCTCGTCGACGACACCGGTGGCGCTGAGCAGACCGATGGCAATCGGCAGATCGAAGGCGGCACCGTCCTTGCGGATATCAGCCGGAGCCAGGTTGATGGTGATACGGCGTGCGGGGAAATTGTAACCGGAATTCTTCAGCGCAGATTTGACGCGATCTTTACTCTCTTTAACTGCGCCTTCCGGCAGGCCGACGGTAGAAAATTGCGGCAGCCCCTGGGCGATGTCGACTTCAACTTCAACAGGATAGGCATCGATGCCTATTAAGGCACCGGAAATGACTTTGGCGAGCATATATCCCCCTCCCTGGATATAATCATGATTTGTGGCGACCGAACGGTCGCCACAGTTTTTTAATTATCTGCAAAAGCCCATTTGCTCTGAAAAAGCACCGGGATAAAAAATTAAGCGCGGTGTTTCAGTTTTTCAATGTGCTTTTCAGCCATAATCGCTGCGACGGCTCCGTCCCCAACCGCAGTTGACACCTGTCTGAGTACCGTGGTGCGACAGTCCCCGGCGGCAAAAATTCCCGGCACTGAGGTGTGGGTGTCCTCATCGGCCTTGATGTAGCCGTCTTCGGTTGTTTCAAGCAGGTCGGCAATAAAATCGGTGGTTGGGGTCACGCCGACGGCAACGAACATCCCCTGAAGCTCGATTTTTCTGGTTTCACCCGTTTGTGTGTCGCGTAAAACGGCTCCGCTCAGTCCGCTGTTGTCAGATTCAAGGCTGTCGACCACCGAGTTCCAGGCAACCTCGATCTTGTCGTTCTGCAAGATTCTTTCCTGGAGAATCTTGGTAGCCCGCAGCTCATCACGCCGGTGGACCAAGGTTACTCTGCTGGCAAAGCGGGTCAGAAAGAGAGCTTCCTCGGCGGCCGTATCCCCACCACCGATGACCGCGATCGGCACGTCGCGGAAAAAGGCCCCATCACAGGTCGCGCAGTAGGAGACACCTTTGCCGACCAGGCCCTCTTCCCCTTCGATCCCCAGCTTGCGGGGGATGACGCCGGTGGCGATGATCAGAGCCCGGCAGGTCTTTTCTTTGCCGTCGACGATCAGCGTCTTGTGATCACCGTTGTCGATAATCTTCTCCACGGTTCCATAATCGGTTTCCAGGCCGAATTCAACGCAATGTTCCTGAAACCGCATCATCAGCTCCGGACCTTCAATGCCACCGGGATAGCCGGGCCAGTTTTCAACCTTGGTGGTGGTCATCATCTGGCCGCCCATGATCATTTTTTCCAGCATCAATGATTTCAGACAGGCGCGGGACGCATACAGGCCGGCAGTCATTCCGGCCGGGCCACCACCAATGATAATCACATCGTAATCGGTTTCAGACATCTTTTTCTTGAGCTCCTTTTCCAGCCGATAGGCACCAATAATGCGAACTTGGATATCTTTGCACAAGCCCGCATGAAATAGCAACCTTAAGGCCTCGGCCCAAAGCCACCAGCACCATTGGACAAAGGTCGGTGGACATTTCCATTCTCTCTATAATAATCGCGCCTCGATAACTTTATTCTGGCGTCTGTGATCGTGGCGGCCTATCTTTGATGGCTTAGCCATCTCATGACTTTTTACGACGCCATCATTTTTAGCTCCGTTTGTATTCCTGGTTCTGGAGTTTCTCTTGACTGAAGATAGC
>WTCI01000144.1 GCA_013138655.1 Desulfuromonadaceae bacterium
GGTTCACAGCTTTAAAGGAAACTGCGGCTTCTTCGGCTTCTCGGAGCTGGAGAAACTCAGCCACCAGATGGAAAATATCCTTGACCGTATCAAATCCGGCTCGAAACTGGCAGTTGACAACCCGGCCGACCAACTGCTGGCGGCACTCGACATCCTCCAGCAGGGGGTCAATAACATTTCCGACGGTAACGAAGGGAAACCTGAGAATCTGGAGCAGAGTCTGAAGCAGCTGAAACTGCTGGTTCCACCATTGCTCGGTGAGTTCCTGGTTGAAGAAGGGGTTACAAAACAAGCCGTTTATCAAGCGGTTGAAACACAGAAAAAACCGGTCGGTGAAATCCTAAAAGAGCAGGGCGGGGCCTCAGCCAACCAGGTGGATAATGCCCTGAAAAAACAGCAGGAAACTCTCGACAAAGCCAAGGCACAGGCAAAACCGGCCGCTCGCACCAAAACGCCTGCCAAACGTCAGGATATCCGTGTCGAGCTGGGAAAACTCGACAGCCTGATCAACCTGATCGGTGAGCTGGTCATTGCCGAGAACATGCTGATCCACAATCCCGACCTGAAAGGGTTGGAACTGGAGAACTTCAACAAAGCCGGCCAACACATGTCGAAACTGGTTCGTGAACTTCAGGAAATGGCCATGACCATCCGCATGATCCCGGTATCCGGGTTATTCCGCCGGATGATCCGCCTGGTTCATGACATCTCGGTCAAAGCCGGCAAAAAGGTCGAACTGGAGCTGATCGGCGAAGAGACTGAAATTGACAAGACAGTCATTGAAACCATTACCGACCCACTGGTGCACCTGCTGCGCAACTCTCTCGACCATGGCCTTGAACCGCCGGAGGAGCGACTGGCCGCCGGCAAAAACGAAAAAGGCATGGTTCGCCTGCAGGCCCGCCATGAAGAAGGGGAAGTCTGGGTCACCGTCGAAGATGACGGCCGCGGTCTGAATCACGAAAAAATTCTCGAAAAAGCCATCAGCAAAGGCATGATTGAAGGAGATGGCTCTGACTTGAGCGACAAAGTCATCTACAATATGATCTTTATGCCCGGCTTCTCGACCGCCGCTCAGGTCACCGACATCTCAGGCCGTGGTGTCGGTATGGACGTTGTTAAGCGCAATCTGGAAAAGATCAAAGGGAAGATTGACGTCACCAGTACCCCTGGGCAGGGAAGCAAAATCACCCTACGGATTCCACTGACTCTGGCCATTATCGACGGTATGCTGGTGCGCGTCGGAACCACCACCTGTATCTTGCCGACCCTGTCGATCCTCGAAGCTTTTCGCCCCGATATGGAGCAGATCACCCTCACCCCGGACGGCGAAGAACTGGCCCGGGTTCGTGAGAACTTCTTCCCGATCGTCCGGCTACACGAAATCCTCGGGAAAGAACCCGATTCTCGGAAGTTACCGGACGGTATCCTGATCGTCCTCGAATACCAGAACAGTCGTTTCTGCCTGTTCGTTGACGAAATTGTCGGACAACAGCAGACCGTCATTAAAGGGCTGTCAGACTTTATCGGCAATGTCACCGGAGTCTCCGGCTGCACCATCCTTGGCGATGGCGGTGTCAGCCTGATCCTGGATGTCGGCGGTCTGGTCGAATCGGCAGAAAATAAAAAAATCACATCAGAAGAAGAATAAATCCCGCGGTGAAGGAGAAAAGCATGGCTGAAGATAGCAGCATTATCAGTGTCGATAGCGAGGACACACAAAAAGACAAGTACCTGACCTTTCATCTCGCCGGCGAAGATTACGGCATTGAAATCTGTTATGTCATCGAAATTATCGGCATCCAGAACATTACCGATGTTCCTGACATGCCGGCCTTTATCCGCGGGGTCATCAACCTGCGCGGCAAAGTCATTCCGGTGATGGATGTCCGTGCCCGTTTCAGTCTGCCCGATCGTGACTACGATGACCGCACCTGTATCATTGTTGTCAATATCGACGGAACCGAGGTCGGCCTGGTCGTTGACGAGGTCAGTGAAGTAGCCGATATCCCCGAAGCCAGCGTTGAACCGCCGCCCCGCACCGGGAAAGGTACGGGCGGTCAGTACATCCAGGGGATGGGCAAAATCGGCAAAGAGGTAAAGATCTTGCTGAATATCCATAAACTCCTTTTCAGCGAGGAGATGATGGCATTGGTTGCCACCCAGGAAGAACAGTAAACCTCCCAGGAGGCTGGCCGGGAATTGCTGGAATGAGCATGAACAACAATCAACAGCAGCGATCTCAGACAAGCAACATGATGTCGATTTCAGACAATGAATTCGGCCAGTTGCGCGATCTGATTCAGAAGCGCTTCGGAATCAACCTGACCGATCAGAAACGTTCGCTGCTGGTCGGCCGCTTGCAAAAGATGATGCGGCGACTGAACCTGGGAACCTTTTCCCAGTACTACCAGTACCTGACAGACGACAAAACAGAAGCAGCACTGGGTGAATTAGTCGACCTGATTTCCACTAACCACACCTATTTCAACCGGGAAAAAGATCATTTCGATTATTTTTATGAAACGGCCTTACCGAGAATCGCTACAATACTTCAGCGGGAAAACCGCAAAGACCTGCGCATCTGGTGTGCCGGCTGTTCAACCGGGGAAGAACCCTACACCCTGCTGATGCTGATGATGGAATATTTCGGCAACGATTACAGCTCCTGGGATGCCGGGATTCTGGCGACGGATATCTCCGACCGCGCCCTGACCACAGCCCGGCGCGGAACCTACAGCACCGACCGGGTCATGCAACTCCCGGAAAACCTCCGGCGGAAATATTTCACACCCGCCGGCGACGGGGAAATGGCGGTCATCGACAAGGTTAAACGCGAAGTAACCTTCCGCCGCTTTAACCTGATGAACACCGGCTTTCCCTTTAAGAAACCTTTTCAGATGATCTTTTGCAGGAATGTTATGATTTACTTTGACCAGCCGACCCGTGATGCCCTGGTCGGCCGCTACCACCAGTTTACCGAGCCGGAGGGGTACCTGTTTATCGGCCATTCAGAAACCCTCGGCCGCAGCCAGACCCGCTACAAATACCTCAAGCCGGCACTCTATCAGAAGGGAGGCTCTTGATGGGTCGGGTTATTCGTGTTCTCATTATTGATGATTCTGCCCTGGTCAGAAAAATTCTCAGCCAGGGATTGTCGATGGATCCGAATATCGAGGTCATCGGCACCGCATCCGACCCCTACATCGCCCGCGATAAAATCGTCGAGTTGCAGCCGGATGTGCTGACGCTGGATGTCGAAATGCCGCGCATGGATGGTGTCGCCTTCCTGCGTAAACTGATGCCGCAGTGCCCGATTCCGACGGTCATGGTCAGTTCCCTGACCCAACGCGGCAAACAGATTACCATAGATGCCTTGGATGCCGGGGCTGTCGACTTTGTTGCCAAACCAACCAGCAACGTGGCTGCCGGGCTGAACGCCATGCTGATGGAGCTGCGCGCCAAGATTAAAATTGCCTCCACGGCGAACGTTTCCCACTGGAAAGGGAAGCAGATCGTCCCACCGACACAGGCTGCCGCAGTCGGCTCCAAGGCCCTGGCCGAATCGACTGACAAGGTGATCGCCATCGGTGCCTCGACCGGCGGCACTGAAGCAATCCGCCGGGTTATCGAGAAGTTCCCCGCAACCACCTCCGGTGTGGTCATTGTCCAACATATGCCGCCCGGATTTACCAAGATGTTTTCTGACCGCTTGGACCAGCTCTGTCAGATGCAGGTCAAGGAAGCTGCTGATGGCGACCGGATCCGTGCCGGGCTGATTCTGGTGGCGCCGGGAGGTGTGCAGATGAAAGTTATCCGCAGCGGCGGTTTTTACCAGGTGCGCTGCAGGGGCACGGAAAAAGTCAGCAGGCACTGTCCTTCTGTCGATGTGATGATGCACTCGATCGCCGAACAGGTGGGGCGCAATTCCGTCGGCGCAATGCTCACCGGCATGGGGCAGGACGGTGCCGAGGGAATGCTCGCCATGAAACGGGCGGGTGCTCGCTGTATTGCTCAGGATGAAGCCTCTTCGGTCGTTTTCGGCATGCCGAAAATCGCCTATGAAAAAGGTGGCGCAGAACGACTGGTACCATTGGAACAGATCTCCACCTCCCTGTTAGACTTACTCACGGAGAAAAAATAAATGGGACAAGTCATCTTAGGAGTCGGTGACTACGGAGCATCAAACAATCCCACGGACGAGGTGAAGACCTTTGCCCTGGGATCCTGTGTCTCCGTCATTCTCCTCGATCCGAAGACCAAAACTGTCGGCATGGCCCATGTGGCTCTACCCGACTCTTCAATCAACAAGGCCAAGGCCACCGAAAAGCCGGGATACTTTGCCGACACGGCGATACCGGCCCTGTTGGCAGAAATGACCAAATATGGTTGCCACAAAAAAGGCAAGGGAATGGTGGTCAAACTTTGCGGCGGGGCAAATGTTATGGACACGAACGATACCTTCCAGATCGGTAAACGCAATGCTCTGGCCATCAAAAAAATTCTCTGGGCGCATGGCATGGGTGCTGTTGCCGAGGACCTGGGGGAGAATTTCAGCCGCACGGTCACAATTTCAGTCGGGGCAGGACAGGTGACGCTCAGCTCACCCGGTCGACCGAACTGGCAACTCTAGGGGAATCGCCTATGAAGACTATCAGCCATGACGAGCTCAAAAAGATTGTCAAATCTTCCCCGATGCTTTCAGTCAGCGCTTCCCGCTTACTGCAACTGACCTCCAACCCTGACCACGATCTGATGGATGTCGTCAATCTGGTCAAAACCGACGCCAATTTAACCGCCCGGGTTCTGAAATTGGTGAATTCTGCGGCCTTCGGCCTGATTAATGAAATCACCTCCATCGATCGGGCCATCTCTTACCTGGGGGAACGGTTCATCGTCAGTATCGCTCTGGGAGATTGTGTCGGCAAAGTATTTGAAAAAAAACTGGCCGGCTACGAAGCCGCCAGTGGCGACCTGTGGAAACATGATCTGCGAACCGCCATCGCCGCCCGCGAAGTGGTTGTCCAGGGAGGGATGGAGATCAGTCCCGATCTGGCTTTTACCGCCGGCCTGCTGCATGACATCGGCAAAGCATTGATCTCTGATTATCTGAAAGATTCGGCTCCGGAAGCGATCGAGCTGATCACCTCACACGACAGTGCCGATTACCTCGATGCCGAAGAAAAGCTGATCGGTTTCGATCACACCCAGGCGGGTTTTGAATTGGCCAAGGCCTGGCAACTGCCGGAAAAGTTGGCTGAAGCGATCCGTTACCATCACAGTCCGGCCGAAGCCAGTGAAGCATTCCGGCCGCTGGTTTACGCCGTCCACCTGGGCGACAACATCGCCATGATGGGCGGATTCGGCACCGGCTCCGACAGCATGCGCTACCGTCTTGACGCCAACTACACCGACTATATATCTCTGACACCGAACACCTTGGCAAGCATTATGCTGACTGTCGATAGCGAGTTCGACAAACTCGAGCAATCCGTTGCCAGCACAGGGGAAGACAAAAGATGAAACGAATTATTATCGCGGATGACTCAGCAACCGCCCGGATGTTTATCAAACGCTGCCTGCAGATCATCGGTCTCGGGGATGCCGAAATTATTTATGCCGAGAATGGCAAAGAGGCCTTGGCCGCAGCCAAGGAACAGTGTCCGGATATTCTGCTGACTGATCTCAATATGCCGGTTATGGACGGTGAGACCTTGCTCAAATGGGTCAAGGCCAGCCCCAAGCTCTGTGAGCTACCGGTCATCATCATCACCAGTGCCGGCAACCCGGCAAAAGAAGCCCAACTATTGGAGTTGGGGGCCCGCCAGGTGATCAACAAGCCGGTTTCGCCCCCGATCATGATGAATGCCCTCAAGGACTTCCTCGAGGACTGAACTGATAATTCAAGGAGAGCGGCATGATCGAGCATAAACCTCTTTTCGAAGCAATGAAGCAGGCCGTCAGCCAGACACTGGAGAACATGGCCTTTGTGGAGACCATGGAGCATTATGATCAGAACTATGAACTCCCGGCCGAAGACCTGGTCTGGACCAGCATGCTGATTATGGACCCGGTACAGGGAGAACTCCACCTGGCGATGAGCAAAGCCCTGCTGGTTAAGCTGACCACGGCGATTTTCGCCCTGGACATTGATGAAGTCACTGAAAGCCACCTACACGACAGCTTGGATGAACTCCTTAACACGATCGGCGGGCTGTTTATGACCAACCTTTTGGCCGACAACCAAACCTACCAACTAGGGCTGCCAGAGTTTGGCGAAGGGGAACTCCCGCCACCGGAACCGAATTCCGTCATCTGGAAACTGATGACCTCGGATGAAGATCCGCTTCAGGTGATCGCCACCGGAGCCCCTCTGGTCGCACTGAAAGACTGAACAGGTAGATATTTATTTGAACTTTTACCCTTCATAAGGAGAACGAAAATGGGCAAAACGGTATTAATTGTTGATGATTCCAACACCATGCGCAAAATTGTCGCCCGCGCCCTGCGGCAGGCAGGTCTCGATTTTGACGAAATCCTTGAAGCCGCTGACGGTCAGGAAGCCTTGAATGTCCTCGCTGACAACACGGTTGATGTAATCCTGAGTGATATCAACATGCCGAATATGAACGGCCTGGAATTCCTGAAAGCCAAAGCGGAAGATGACGCAATTAAAGACATCCCGGTGGTGATGATCTCCACTGAGACGGGTGCGGACATCATCGATGAAGCCAAATCCTATGGAGCCAAAGGCGCGATCAAAAAACCGTTCACTCCCGACCTGATTAACGAAACCCTGGGCGCCTTACTCTAACTCCCCGGCAACCCCGCGTAAATATCAGCCGTAGCAGGCAGGGATAAGGAGAGACTCGTGGATCACGCACAACAAATCATCAACTCAACCCAGGAAATTTTCTCCAGTATGATCATGCTGGATGTCACCCCCGGGGAACCCTTCAGCCGCGAAAGAGAAATACTGCTGGACAGTATTTCCG
>WTCI01000104.1 GCA_013138655.1 Desulfuromonadaceae bacterium
TTAAGGGTTCGTAGCACGCTACCCCAGCAAAACCGGGACTGTCCCCACCGGCTCCTGAGCGAAGGCGAAGGGTGGGGGCTGTCCCAGGCTTTTGCGATGCGAACCACCACAGTTTCATAACCGTAAAGCCGGGACAGTCCCGGCTTTTACTCCCAGCGTACAAAAGACCTTAACCTAGCGCCATTCACTACTGTCCCGTTAAATTATCAAATAAATTCAACTGGTTAAGGTTTACAGAGTCTTTCATGATGTTGGTGCTTTCAGTAAATATCTGTTTCAACGAGGTTTTCTCGAATAGCGTCAGGCTCAGAATCTGTAAAATTGTGTAGAGATCTGCCTTGATATCAAGGCGCTTCTTGATAATCGCTACGAGGACATAAACCGAAATGGCGATCCATATCTGCCCCTTGACGGCGTTCTCAGATGTACCGAAAAAGGATTTGATGCGCAGGTGCTGTTTGATCCATTTGAAGAAGAGCTCGACCTGCCAGCGATAGCGGTACAGATCGGCGACAGTCTGCGCCGGAATAGCGAAATTGTTGGTCAAAAAGTTGAAGGTTTTTCCAGTCTGGGCGTCGTAATACTTGATACGGCGAAGTGGTTGCGGGTAACCAGTCGCTGTTTTGACTCCAGTGAGTATAATGGCTTGATCGCACCTTACACCTCCCGATTTGTCCACTGGCTGAGAGTACCGGCGCCGGTACTGGGTGCTGGACTTGGTGCGGGTGACGAAGAATGCTCCAGCCATGTTGAGAGCGAAGAGACGCTTGAAATCCACATAGCCCCGATCCATGATGTAGAAGGCTCCCGGTTCCGGCAGTAGGATATCAAGCACATTGACGTCGTGTAGCTTGCCATTGGAGATATGAATAAAGGTCGGAATATTGCCCCGCAGGTCCAGTAGCGTATGGAGTTTGACGGCGGACTTGGTCGAACGAAACAACGCCCAAGGGAAAACAGATAAACACAAATCGATCGTGGAAGCATCGAGCGCATAGACAGTATTATCGAGGTCGAGTCCAAGATCCTCCTTGGCATAAAGAGGGCGAGCAATACGTATCAGCGATTGGGCGAAATCGGCGTAGATATGCCAGTCGCGACGTTCGTTGGCTTTGGATAGCGTATTGCGTGCCACATTTGCAGAGCGGATGCCCATGTGATAGAACTTGTTCTGATGAGCTCGCAAACAGGCTTCGATATCGCGAAGACTCTCTCTGCGAGTCAGTTGCGCGAAGGCCGTGACGAGATATTGGTCAATACAACGGAACCGTTTAACATAATGTTCGCCTTGGTAACGGGCGACACATCGCCGGAAAGAGTGCATTGGCAAATGATCCATCACCTGCGAAAAAATGAGCTTTCCTGCGTACATGATTTACCTCCTTGGAAATCCAATGAGGAGCATGCCGCATGAACCTGAAATGTTTCAAGTCGATAACACCCTTGGAACAGTTATTTACCATTTAAAACATGTACTTATAGCCTGTACGGGAAATTTTAACGGGACAGTAGTGATAGAATTTAAAATATTCAGTCATTATTTTTGATAACTTTAACGGGGAATATGCCCTTACGGAGGTAAAAGTATGAGTAAAACGTTTTTACCGTTGACAGTTGCTTGCTGCTTATTACTGGCTTTACTTTCAGGCTGTGGAGGAGGGGGAGGGGGAGGAGGCGCAGCAGCAGCAACCACTACCCTTGCCAGTTTCATTAAATGGTCATCAATAACACCTCCCGATACGATCACTATCGAAGGCATATCACAGGATGCAAACTATACTACTTTGAATAACGTGGTGACGGGGATTGTCGATGAAGTTGTCAGCACTAGCTCTTCTGCGACACTAGAATATGCCAATGACGGGTCTCTTGAAAGGGTAACGATTGATACTCCCCATACCGATGTCACCTGGGACAGAGCGAGCGGAGACTTCTTGACTGTTGCTTCGGGCGTCGTTGCGGTGTCTGATCCTACAGGCGCTGATGTTGGTATTGCTATTGATGCCCTTGATCCCGCTATCAATTGGGAGTACCAAACTTTCGGTATTTGGGAGACGGGACGCGGGACTGGCAGTGGCACAGCAGGCGCTATCACGGTCGGAGCTCCGACAACGGGGAGTGCTATTCCTGTCGTTGGTGATGCCACCTTCACTGGTATTGCTGCTGGTTTTTACGTTGACGCCCCCGGCACGAATGAATACCTGACCGCCAGTGTTGTCACGGTCGATGTCGATTTTCTTAACTTAGAACTGGATTTCAACTCGACGGGTACTCAAAAAATCAAACTTATACCAAGCGGTATTACAAACGTTATTACAGCGGCTTCAAATCTTGACATGAGCGGAACACTGAGCTATGCGGCGGGAACAAACTTATTCACTGGGACAGTCACCGCAACCGGTTTAAGTGGCAACTCAACGGGCCAATTCTATGGTCCCAATGCCGAGGAACTCGGCGGTGTATTCTTCCTTGAGGGTGCGGGGGGGGTTGAAACCTACGGCGGAGCCTATGGAGCAGCGCAGTAGTTGCAAAAAGTAAAAACAGGCATATTGACCCTCTGCCTTTTATTGTCATTGGCAATAGAAGGCAGAGGCGCTTTGTATGCTGCAGAATCAAATCAACTCCCCGGGAGGACTCTTGCAACC
>WTCI01000123.1 GCA_013138655.1 Desulfuromonadaceae bacterium
ACGATGATCATTCCTCTAGGACCGCTGTTGCCAACGGCCTCAAGCAGCCAGACCCGGGAACTTCGGACGGACCGCCCTCAAACGTTCCTCTATTCGGCCTTGCTCCGGATGGGGTTTACCGAGCTTCCGACGTCACCGCCGGAACTGGTGAGCTCTTACCTCACCCTTTCACCCTTACCTGCCGGTGTCGAACATCAGCAGGCGGTCTCCTCTCTGTGGCACTTTCCCTAGGGTTGCCCCCGGTCCCCGTTAGGGACCATCCCGTCCTGTGGAGCCCGGACTTTCCTCCCGCCCGCCAGTGACGACGGACCGGCGATCATCTGTCCTTCTTTGACCAGCGCTGTGAATCAGGACTGCTTTTCAACATAGAGCAGGCGATTACAATGCGGACAGCTCTGGATCTCTGTCACGCGCAATAAGCTGTTGAATTGCTGCGGAGGCAATCTCATGTTACAACCGAGGCAGGTACCGTTGCGAGCCAGGACCAGAGCCAAACCACCACGCCGTTTGAAGAGCGTCTGATATTTACGTAATAGTGCGGACGGCAGTTCTGCGGCAACCGACTCGCGGGCGGCGCGTCGTTTTTGCAAAGCATTGTCTGTTTCGTCCATCAGCTCCGACAGCTCGGCACCGCGCTCACCGGCCTTTCCACCGATATTCTCCAGCTCTTCCTCTTTCTCCAGCTGATCCTGTTCAAGAACAGAGATTTCCTGCTGTTTGGCCTGCAGTTGCTCTTCCAGCTCCTTATTAGCCTTTTTCGCCATGTCGATCTCTTTCAGGACCGCAACGTATTCTTTCTGGGTCTGAATCTCCGGCAAACGCCCTTCTACCCGGACAATATTGTCCCGTTCCTTCAGCAGGTTCTGCTGCAGTTGCGCCTCGTCCTGCTGGAGAAGTACCAGTTCGCCATTCAATTCATCCAGCATCTCCTGCACCCTGGCAGCCTCTGTCTTGAATGTTTCCAGTTCATCACGGTATCCCTGTTGGGCCGCTTCAATTGAACTGATCTCCTGATCAAGCTCCTGAAGTTCTTTCAGCAGGTTCATCTTCTCATGCACGTTAATTGCCTCCGTTACTTCTTAGTAAGGTAAAGACAGTCAGCAGACCGTGACAAACGGATCCTGCTCGGCTGTCATTTCGATAATTTCGACCGCCAGCTGTCGCTCGGCCAGAGCCTTGCGCAGCCGCTTGGAAAGTTCTGTCACCATGAACTGCTCGGTCCCGAAATGGCCGGCATCAATCAATGCCAACCCTTCGGCACGAGCATGTTGCGCCTCGTGATATTTGACATCACCGGTCACCAGACAATCGGCACCCTGGCGTAAGGCCTCCGTTAACAGCGAGATGCCGCTGCCACCACAAACCGCAATCTTAGTCATCAGACGTTGTGGATCTCCGACCTGCCTGAGGCTGTTAAGATTCAACTGCTCACGAACCCGTCTGGAAAACTGCTGCAAACTGACGGGATGGGGCAAATAACCGATCCGCCCCAGACCGATATCGGTACGAGTGTTTGCCAGTGGAATCAGGTCGTAGGCGACCTCTTCATAGGGATGCGCTTTGAGCATCCGCCGGACAACCCTGTTCAAACGATCAGCCGGAACAATGGTTTCCAGGCGTAACTCTGCCGTCTCCTCAACGGCACCCGGCTGGCCGATAAAGGGAGTCGTTCCCTCATGACCACGGAAACTGCCGGTCCCCCGAGTACGAAAAGAGCAACGATCATACTGGCCGACATGTCCGCCGCCGGCAGCAAAAATGGCGTCAAGCAACCCGGCCTCATGGCCGACGGGAACAAATACCACCAACTTATAAAAGGCTCCCTGTTGAGGTCGTTCCAGCGGCCGGGTATTTTCCAGATCAAGCCGCTCAGCGAACCAATCGTTAAGACCATCGGCAGCACGATCTAAATTGGTGTGGGCACTCAACACGGCAATATTATTGCGCATCGCCCGGAACAGAACCCGACCGGTTTCATCAGTCGGAGTCAGCCGCTTCAATGGACGAAAAATCAGCGGGTGATGCGAAATAACCAGCTGCGCTCCAATACGCTGAGCTTCGTCAATCGCTAAACCTTCGGCATCCAGGCAAACAAGAATCTTGTCGATTTCAGCAGCCGGATCTCCAACCTGCAAACCGACATTGTCCCAATCTTCAGCCAAATCATTCGGATAAAGAGAATTGAGCAGGCCGACCAGGTCCGCCAAACGAGCCGACATTGCCTTAACCATGCTTTATTCTCCACAAAAAGAAAGAGTGCACCGGTCTTCCGGTACACTCTTGTCTCATTTGTTCTTCGCCCTTGGAGATTTTGACCGCAGCGGCTGAAGATCCCCATAGATGTTTATCAGGATGTACTGATATTATGAAACGATTATCTGCATCCAACGCAAGCTGCCTAATCGAAATTGGCGGAAACTCCGCCAAGGTTGAACATGGTGGGCCCACCAGGACTCGAACCTGGGACCAGCCGGTTATGAGCCGGCGGCTCTAACCAACTGAGCTATAGGCCCTTAGGACAATTTTTGATTGTAAAAAAATTGCTTTTGTCCTGTCAAGGACTTTATCTTTCTTTTTTCAGGTCGTGGGACTATCGGTAGCAACAAAGCCCTTGAGCCGTTTAGCACGACTGGGATGACGCAGCTTGCGCAGGGCCTTAGCCTCTATCTGCCGAATTCGTTCACGCGTCACGTTGAAATCCTGCCCGACCTCTTCCAGGGTATGATCTGATTTTTCACCGATGCCGAAACGCATGCGCAAGACCTTCTCTTCCCGGGGCGTCAACGAAGCCAACACCCGCGAAGTCTGATCGGAAAGGTTCCCCTTGATGACCGCCTCAAGCGGGGAGACCACGGCTTTATCCTCAATAAAATCACCCAGTGAAGAATCCTCCTCTTCACCGATCGGGGTTTCCAAACTGATCGGTTCTTTGGCAATCTTCAGCACTCTGCGCACCTTATCCAGCGGCAGATCCATCCGCTCGGCAATCTCTTCAGGGGTTGGTTCACGCCCGAATTCCTGAACCAGCTGCCGGGTGGTTCGTATCAGTTTATTGATCGTTTCAATCATATGCACCGGGATCCGAATAGTGCGGGCCTGGTCAGCGATAGCACGAGTGATTGCCTGCCGAATCCACCAGGTAGCGTAAGTCGAAAACTTATAACCGCGACGATATTCAAACTTGTCGACCGCCTTCATCAGGCCAATATTCCCTTCCTGGATCAGGTCGAGAAACTGCAGGCCCCGATTGGTATATTTTTTGGCGATTGAAACCACCAAACGCAAGTTGGCTTCCACCAACTCTGTCTTCGCTTTTTTAGCGCGCCATTCCCCTTTATAAACCTCTTTCAAATACTCAAGTAGATCTTCAGGTTCAAACCCTGACTCCTCTTTAACCCTCTTGAACTTGCGTTTTGCTGCCTTCAATCTTTTTTCAACGGACAGCAATACATCACCGGCGACATTCAATTCCTCGGCAACGGCGTGAGCTTCCTCATCACTCTTGCGCATCCGACGAAGGTAACTACGAATCTCCTTGTAGGGCCTCCCGGTCTGTTTTTCACAGTCGGCAATCTCCAATTGACCCTTTTTGACCTGCTGCCCCATCTCCTTCAGTCGATCAACAATTTTCGCGACCTGAAAATCCTTCAAACGAACCTGACGCAACAGTTCAATCTGTTGCTCACGAATCTCACTCTCTTTAGCTTCAAGAGTCTGTCGTTTTTTTGCCGGTACTTCTTCAACCAACGCCTCCTGAAGCTCATTCAGTTGTTCCTCCAACGGGCGCACCTGCTCACACAAAACCTGCAGACGCTCGCGCTGCTTAGCCTCAGCTTCACCACCTTCTTCTTCATCGTAATCACGGGTAATTTCTGAAACACGGAGCTGTCCTTTAGCGAGGCGCTCCAACAGATGAATTACTTCCCGTGCCGCGATCGGAGTGCGCATGACCACCTTGGTGACGAGCGCCTCCCCTTTTTCAATCCTTTTCGCAATTTCTACCTCGCCCTCACGAGTCAGCAACGCAACCTGACCCATCTCCCGCAGGTACATCCGCACCGGGTCACTGGTTCTTCCCAGGGTTCCGGCCTCAAGTTCAACTTCCTTTTCGTCAGCGTCGTCATCCAGACCACCCTCCGACTTGGACGAGGGCGCCTTGCTGTCAGAGTCGACAATCTCAATATCCATCTCTCCAAACATATTCATAACATCCTCCAGCTGGTCAGAGGACACCATGTTAGCGGGCAGAATATCGTTCACCTCATCATAGGTCAGGAAACCTTTCTCCTTCCCCATGTCGATTAATTGCTGAACCTCTTCCGGATTACTTTTCTTCGCCATTTTTGCGCCTTCTCCTCCGCATCTGAAATGATGCCAATCCCGTATCTACTTATTTGTTTAAGTGTAACCGCTACTTGAAGTTTTTAAACTGCCCCATCAATTCTTCTGCCCGCTCAGCATCTCCCGCTTGCTCTGCCAACCGGATCTGAGTCAGTATTTGCTCACGCTGTTTTTTCTTGTTTTCCCTCTGCAATGTTGCTCGACAACCCGTTATAGTATCCCCAACAGCACCAGAGAACTGTTCCGGATCTACCTGCATAATAGTGCTTAGATAAGGCTTGATTTCAGGGTCAAGCTTTTTATTTAAATTTTCTATATCGAGAACATCCTCATGGATCAGACTCAACAATTCAGTTGCGATCAGCAAAGCTTTTTCACTATAAAAATACCCTTCAAGCCCGGCCGCAGATATTTTTTCCCGCGCCTCCGCACTGTGCAATAAAAGCGCAAGAAGCATCCCTTCTGCCCGACTCCAAGCGGGCATCGCAGGCGTTCCGACATCTCGCGGAGAACGTCTGGCCAAATTTACCGGCGGCTCTGGATGCGGAGGCTCTGGCGGTTCCGGATAAAACGACGGCCGTGTTACCGACTGAGTTTCTTTGTGCGATATCTCATCCAGTTTCTGCTTCAGCAGTTGCAGTTCGATACCAGTACGAGCAGCCAGATCCTTAAGGTACAGGTCCTGCTCCATCTCACTGTTTAAAGCAGTCAAGCGCTGAACAACAACCTCCGCAGCCCGTACGGTCTCCGCAACCCCCACTCCGGCTTTACCGAGAGCATCCTCCATAAACAGGTCCATGGCCGGTCGAGCCAAACCCAGCCGCCCCTGAAAGGCCTCGGCCCCTTGCGACTGCACGAAGGAATCGGGATCTTCACCACTCGGCAACTCTATGACCGTAGCCGGAACACCTTCCTCCTGCAATGCCGCCATCGCCTTGAAGGTCGCTTGCTTGCCGGCGGCATCCTGATCAAACAGCAACAGAACGCGCTGCACATAACGCTTGAGCAACCGCGCGTGATCAGCTGTCAAGGCTGTCCCGCAGGTCGCCACGACCTGAGGGAAGCCGGCGCGATACAGAGCCAGCTGATCAAAGTAGCCTTCGACCAGAATGACCTCTCCACTCTGGCGCATCGCCTGCCGAGCCTGGTAAAGACCGAACAGCACTCCCCCTTTGTGATAGATCGGCGACTCGGGAGAATTGATATATTTCGGTTTACTGTCATCCAGCACCCGCCCGCCGAAAGCAACCACACGGCCCGAAAGATCATAAATCGGAAACATCAGCCGCCCGCGGAACAGGTCATAATCACCCCGTTCCTGTTTACCGGGCCGGATCAATCCCAGGGTTCGGGCATCTTCAACAGCGGCACCCCGTTGCTGCAAATGGTTTGCGAGACCTTCCCAGGCATCAACGGCGTAGCCGATCTTGTATTCAGCAGCGGCCTTACGACCGTAACCCCGCTTTTTCAGGTATTGTCGCCCGGGCTCACCTGCCGGCAATTCCATTAAATTCTGATGAAAATAATCGACCGCCAGTTCGTTGACCTGATAGAGCCGCTCACGCTGCTTTTGCCGACGCTCCTCTTCAGGGGAAAGTCGCCGTTCTTCCAAATCAATGCCCGCCCGCTCGGCAAGACGCCGTACCGCATCCGGGAACGCCAAGCCTTCCATCTTCATCAGAAAAGAGAAAACGTCACCGCCGACGCCACAGCCGAAGCAGTGATAAAACTGCCGCCCGGCATGGACACTGAACGAGGGAGATTTTTCCGAGTGAAACGGGCAGAGCCCCATATGATTGGCTCCGGAACGCTTCAAGGTGACATACTGAGAAACCAGCTCGATAATATCGGTCCGCTCACGCACCTCATTGATCTTGCTGTCGCCAATCTGTCCGCTCATCGCTCACCCAATTCAGCGATCGTGATATTTTCTCCCCCCTGCTCTGCCGGGGCGGCATAAAAAGCGGTCACGCCACTTTGCCCGGCCAGAAATTCACGCACCACCCGGCGCAAAATCCCCTCACCGGAACCGTGAATAATTTCAACCTGCGACAAATTATGCAACAGAGCATCATCGACAAATCGCTCCAACGCAGGCAGGGCATCATCGACCCGCTGACCCACCAGCTTAAGCTGCGCCGACACCTGTCGCGCAACGATCTTACGCGTCACCTGGCCGCCCCCCTGTTGACTGGAGACGAAACGTCGTGGAGCAAACTGTTCCAAGGCTGCCAAGGGTTGCCGCAGTCGCTTCCCCCCAACCCGCAGGTCAACACCATCATTGAGCAAACGCTCGACCTGCGCCTCAACGCCCAGGGCGACAATGCGTACCAACTCACCAATTTCCAACTGCCGGGGCACGGCTCCTTGCCGTCCAGGTTGCGGCCTAAACGGTTTCAGCTGCTCACGAGCTGCCGCCAGTTCTTCACGATCGGCAACTGCCTCACGTGGCGAAACGGAACCCTGTTGTTTTTTGCGCAACTGCTTCAGCCGGGCGGACGTTGCCGAAATCAACTCCTCAGCCTGTCGAGCGGCCCGGGCCAGAATCTCTTTTTTCTTTTCTTTGAGTTGTTGCAACTGCTGCCGGCGCAATTGCTGGGCAGCCCGGGCAGCCACCTTGGCTTGCTGTGCCTGTAGCAACTCTTTTTCCAACTGCTGCTGTTGTGCGTTTAATTGCGCCAGCAGAGCAGTACTGTCCTGTTCTCCCTGACTCAGATATTGCCGGGCGCGGGCCATAACAACATCGGGCAGACCCAGCCGCCGGGCTGTTTCCAGCGCGCTGCTCGCACCGGGGAGGCCATAAGTCAACCGATATTTCGGTGCCAGGGTCTCGGGATCAAACTCGACGGCGGCGTTTTCCACCCCCGGCTGGGCATGGGCAAAATGTTTCAACTGCCCCAAATGGGTGGTCAACATGGTTGTTGCCCCCTGCTCGCAAAGCTGATCCAGGACCGCTTGCGCCAGCGCCGCGCCTTCCGCTGGGTCAGTTCCGGTACCAGCTTCGTCGAGCAGCACCAATGTTTCGCTGTCCGCCAGACGAAGAATCTCGCGCACCCGCAACAGATGCCCGGAAAATGTTGACAGGCTCTGCGCGATGCTCTGCTCATCACCGATATCGACATGCAGTTGTTGATACAGGTGCAGCCGACTGTCAGGATGACAAGGGATATGCAGCCCGGAACGAACCATCAACAACAACAGGCCAAGGGTTTTCAGCGCGACCGACTTACCCCCGGTATTCGGCCCGCTGATCACCAGGACCCGGCAATCCTTCGGCAGCAACAGGTCGATCGGTACCGCCTGTTGCGGATCAAGTCGACCATTCCTTTCCATCAGCAACGGATGCCGTGCCTGTTTCAGCTCAACAATTGAATCAGCCACCAGCTCCGGACGCTGCCCCTGGTACTGTCGCGACAAACGGGCCGCCGCCAAACGCAGATCCATGCGCGCCAGCAATTGTCGGTTGCGGCGTAAATCAACGCTGTCACGCCGCACCAGCTCAGCCAGTTGCAGCAGGATGCGTCGTTCCTCCCGTTGCTCTTCCCGCAGCAGCAGCTGCAAACTGTTGTTACCCTCAAGAGCTCCGGCTGGTTCGATGTACAGGGTTTGGCCGCTCGCCGATTCATCCTGAACGAAGCCTTTGAGGCGACCGCGGTAATCCGCCTTGAGCGGAATGACGTAACGCCCATTGCGTACGGTCACCAGTCGCTCCTGAAAACAACTGGC
>WTCI01000101.1 GCA_013138655.1 Desulfuromonadaceae bacterium
ACAAGTTGTTGAAGTTTTACCGATGACCCCAGCTCAACCTGCGGTGAAGCCGACGGAGCCAGCTGGCGAAATTGTTCCCGAACCAGCTGTTATTTCAGTCGCAACGGTGAAAAAAGAAGAGACAGCACGTTCATTCACCAGTACTGTAAGAGTTGATATCGGTAAGCTCGATAACCTGATGACCATCGTCGGTGAATTGGCCTTGGCAAAGGCTTCGATTGCGCAGCTTTGCAGTGAAATGCAGTCGAAAGGGGTGACCGCAGCTCGTGATCTGGAAAAAGCGGTTCACGTTCTTGAGCGGCGTTTGAATGATTTACAGACCGGGGTAATGGATGTTCGCATGGTTCCGGTTCGGCAGCTGTTTGACAAAATGAACCGCATTGTTCGCCGTATGGCCTTGGACCTTGGCAAGAAAGTCAAGCTCGAGATTCGCGGCGGCGACACTGAGCTGGATAAATTGATCGTTGAAGATCTCGCTGATCCCTTGATGCACATTATTCGCAATGCTCTGGATCATGGCATTGAAACGCTTGACCAACGATTGGCACTGGGCAAGCCGGAAACTGGAACCGTATCGCTGGTGGCGGCCCAAAAAGGGAACCATGTTGTTATCGAAATCCACGACGATGGGCATGGCATTGACCCGCAGCTGCTACGCAGCAAGGGAATCGCAAAGGGTTTGATTTCCGCTGAAGCCAAGCTGAGTCGGCATGAGTTGTTCGACCTGCTTTTTCATTCGGGTTTTTCCACCCGCGACGAAGTCAGTGAGTTTTCCGGTCGGGGTGTCGGGATGGATGTGGTCAAGAGTAATATTTCGGCTTTATCGGGCATGATTGAAGTGAATAGCGAACTTGGCAAAGGGACGGTGATGAGTCTGACCCTGCCGATAACGCTGGCTATTATCAAGGCACTGGTCGTACAGGTCAAAGGTACGGATTATGCTATTCCTCTGAATTCGGTCATGGAAACCGTGCTGCTTGAACCGGGTATGGTTGAAACGATTGAAGGGCGTGAAGTGATGGAATTGCGTCAGCAAACGCTCTCACTTCTGCGTATTGATAAACTCTTTGGTTTTACGGGTGAGAGGCCGGCAACCCCCCAGTTTGTCGTCGTGGCCGGATTCGCGGATAAGTGTGTCGGGATTGTCGTCGATGAACTGCACGGTCAGCAGGATGTGGTCATTAAGTCTCTCGGTAAGGCACTTTCATTTGTCAAAGGGATTGCCGGTGCTGCCGACTTGGGAAATCAGAAAACCATCTTGGTGTTGGATGTCAGTGGCCTGATTGGCGTAACCCTGCAACGGGAGAGTCTCGGTGTATAAAGACTTTTACGGCCTGCAGGTGCGCCCTTTTGCGAAAACCCCTGATCCGCAATTTCTTTATCTCTCGAGGACCCATCGTGAAGCACTTGCCCGCTTATTGCATGCGGTTGAGGAACGCGACATCATTCTCCTCACCGGGGATATCGGCTGTGGCAAAACGACCCTTTCGCGGGTCTTAATGGATCAGCTGGGAGATGATCACCGTATTGTCCTGATCACCAATCCACGGTTGTCCCCCTTGGAGTTCTTGCACACGCTGGCGCTACGGCTGGAAATTGAGAAACCCGCGATCCATAAAGCGGATTTGCTTGAGCAGCTCGGAGGGCAGTTGTATCGCTTTTATCAGCAGCAGATCCATCCGGTTTTACTCGTTGATGAGGCACAACTGATTCCGCATAAAGATGTCTTTGATGAGATCCGCTTGTTGACCAACTTTCAACTGGATAACGTCAACCTGATCAGCGTGGTGTTGATGGGTCAACCGGAGTTGCTGAAGCGGCTTGCCCATCAGGCCTATGAACCCTTGCGGCAACGGATCGGGATTCAATTTTCTCTCAAGCCATTGCCGGCAGACGAAGTTGCTGCTTATCTGGAACATCGACTCAGCTGTGCCGGCGGACGCCTGGATATTTTTTCTCGGGATGCCGTGACGCTGCTGGCTCGACACGCAAACGGGGTTCCGCGCCGGATCAATCAGCTGGCGTCTCTGGCTCTTTTAGAAGGGTTTGGTCGGGGAGTTCAGCAGATTGGTGCCGAGGTGATTCAGGCTGTTGCTGAGGAACTGGATGGCCTGTAAGATCGTAAAAATGCGCAATTATAGCCATATTTGAGAATTTTTTTGTTATAGTTTAGTCCACCCGGAAACCCCGGATGAGAATTAGTTCATGTTCCTAGTTACTGGCGGAAACCATGGATCTGGCAGACATTAGAAAAAAAGCGCAACAGCAAGCAACATTCAAGGAAGAACAGGCTCTTGTTGATCCTGCTGTCAGCAATGAAGTGCTTGAAGACCTTGCTGCCGGTGCGGCTGCTTCCGCTGCTTCTGTACCGACCCCTGAATATGAGTCTGCTGCAGGCCTGCAGCAGTATTTCCCGGATTTGCAGTTTGCCTCTGAAGAGGATTATATCCAGGGAATATCCGGAACTGACAGCCGGACCGATATTGAAACAAGTCAATGGTTGACGTTTCTGCTCAGTGGTGAAGAATACGCACTGAGCCTTGATGTTGTTGTGGAGTTGATAAAACCGCGGACATATACTGAGCTGCCGGATGTTGCGGATTATCTTCGCGGTATTTTGTCGCTGCGTGGTGAGATCGTACCGGTGATCGATTTACGCTTGCGCCTGAATCTGGGGGCGGGTGAGGAAACCGGCTTGCAACGTATCATTGTCTGCGAAGGGGCAGAGCAATCAATAGGCCTTCTGGTTGATCGTATCACCCAGGTTGTCAGATTTGCACAGGCGGATGTAGAACCGGCACCATTGATATTACGTGAAAGTGAAAAGGCCTTTGTCTCCGGAGTGGGACGTTATCAGGGGAGGATGTTGATTCTTTTGAATCCTGATGAGACCTTGCAGCTTAATGTCTGATTTTTTGTTCTTCCCACAGGACAGTAGTTCGGCAGGAATTGTCTGCCGGCAATTTATAGGGAGGTAGTCCTATGCAGAAGAAGGTTCTTATTGTTGAGGATGAAGAGAGCTTATTGAAGCTGGAGAGCATTCTACTGACGACCAAGGGTTATCTGGTTCAAGGGGTGGACAACGGTCTGGACGCTTTGGAAGCGATTGACAAAGAGGC
>WTCI01000069.1 GCA_013138655.1 Desulfuromonadaceae bacterium
CGACAGGAACAGGGTGCCGGCGTCAATAAAAGCCAAGCGCAGACCTGACCCCTTTTGTGGGGGCAAGGCTTTGAGTTTCGTCTGAGATGTTCGACATTTTTCCTGAACTCTGCTACTTCTTATTAAGGTTTTCATGATAGTGAGCAGCACAGAACAGTTACCTCTGACCTTGAAGGACTCCCGCATGTTTCAGGAGGACAGATCGGACCTGATTGCGCAGATCACAGACGTTCTGAATACGATGTTTCTGTTGTGCAAACATCTGAGCCTCTACAACGAAGACAATACTGTGGTTGAAAAGACCACAGACAAGCTGATGCAAAGTATCGGGCGTACCCACGCCTCCGGCGACAATATCCTTGTTACCGTCGCCAAGCACCGTTTTCTCTTTCAGGGCGAATTTCTCGGCCTGAAGAACCAGCTCTTCACCACGTTTGCCCGCCGCATGTTCCAGCACGGGATCTCCTCATTTTCCCTGACTCCAGGGCTCACTGTTCCTTCGCTCTACGCCTTTCTCAGGGTGCTCATGCGCAATGCTGCGGAAACTTGGGATGAAGGGGGGATCGGCGCCTGTCTGCAGAACAGAAATATTGTGGATATCCAGGTCACCGAAATGTCCGAAAGCGATTTTCGCCTGCTCGATTCCACCGATGACCGGGATCAGACCGATGACCTGAAACCATCAACAGATCTCTGGAGCCAGTTCGCCCGTTCGATTTTCAATTCCCTGACTGGCGAGGAGCTGGCAAGCCTCACGACAGAAGGGTCAAGTCCGGCAGAACTTGCCGAACGGATCGGTGAACTGCTGGTCGGCAGATCGGTTGCAGAGAAAGACGCCCTGACCCGGGAGCTGACCAGCTTTGTCACGACCTTGCAGCGCGAAAAGATGAAAACCGTGAGAACGACGGCATTGCTCAATCTGGCGGATTTCATCAATCATCTCAGCGATGACCTGCGCAAAACGGTCCTTGGCGGAATCTGCTCCCTGCAGATGTCGGCGGAATACACCGAAGATTTCTTCAATGGCCTGTCCGACAAAGCGATCCTGGATGCCTTCCGACAGACGACGATGCAACGGGGTTACACCCCCCCGGTGGTCATGTCGCTGATTACCAAGCTGGCCGGCACCAGAAAACTTGTTTCCGATGGGGAACTGGCTGCACAACTCTCCGCGCAGGAAGAGAGGGCCCGCAAGACCAAAGAACTGTTCCGGCCCGATGAATTCAAGAAATATGTTCCGTCTCAATACCAGAAAGCGCTGATGCAGGTCTTGAACAACCAGCAGCTGCCGAGCGGCGTGAGTGACAAACTGCAGGAGCTGAAAAAGTCACTGGAGGATTCCCGGCTTGAGCAGCAGGTAGCTCGGCTTTCGCTGTTTATTCTCAATAACAATCCGGATGAGGACTATCTGAAAGGACTGCGCGACCGGCTGATCGGATCGATGCAGTTCCACCTGGATGCTGCAGATTACCCCAACCTGATCGGTTTCTGTCGGGCCTGCTTCAGGGACAAGAATGAGGAGGAACCCCAGCTTCCGGCCGACCTGATCCCCGATTCTTTTACGAAACAGGTTCTCGGCGATGTGTCCCGACTGGGCAAAGAGCAACATCCGCAGATCGCCGAAGTGATTGCATTGATCGGGGTGCCCTTCATCCGGCCGCTGATCGAGTTCACCGCCCTGGAGAGTGATCGTTCCATCCGCTTTTTCTACCTGAGCTGTCTGAAAAAACTCGGCCATCAGGTTGCGGACCATGCCGCCCTTTTTCTGAACGATGACCGCTGGTTTGTGCAACGCAATATGCTGATCCTGCTTGGCGAACTTAATGCCGTGGACAAGCTTCCGAAGATTAGACTCCTGCTCAACCACAGCCACCAGAAAGTCCGTCAGGAAGCGCTGAAAACCTGCCTGCTGCTGCACGACGACGACTCGATACAGAAACTGATCAACACCCTCTCTTCAAAAAACCGGCAGGAGGTTCTGCACGCCATCACCATCAGCAAACTGGTGGACAATCCGAACCTCTCTGGCGAATTACTGAACATGCTGCGGGCGAAAGAACTGTTCCGTTTCGATTTCGATATCAAAAAAGCTTTGGTGCAGACCCTCGCAGAGCACAAAAATCCTCAAGCCCTCAGCGTTTTTTCCGAGATGCTGAACTCCCGCAAGATATTCAAGGCCGGCCTCTACAAAAAAATCAAAGTTGAGATCATCAAAGCTTTGGGGAAATATCCGGCAGCACAGGTCTCACCCCTGCTGCAGCAACAGATCAAAAACGGGGTTGAAGACGTGGCCAGCCAAGCCAGACAGATCCTGAAAAAACTGCCTCGGGAGGATATCTGATGAAACCGATACTCGATCGGCAGGCAATTCAGGACGCGCTCCGCCAGCTTTCCGCCGCGCTGGCAGCGGCAACCCTCTACTCCACTGAACACCAGCAGGTCAGGGCTCTTGTTCCCCAGATCCTTGAAAGTTTTGCGCGGTTGTTGAGCAAACAGAGCGAACTGACCTTCCTGATCGTCAAAAAAGATCTCCTGTTCGACGGCAAACCGTTGGAGCGGACCCCTCACTCCGAGCGTATCGCCCGTCTGCTTTATGCCCGGAACATCGGTTTTATCCGTTTCTACGAGGGGCTCGACAGCGGGGAGATTGAGTTGCTGCTGCGGGTGGCAGTCGGATTGGAAGAGGCGGCACTCTTCAACTCCGTAACCCCCCATATCGATTACGGCGAAGTCGATACCCATGATGACCGGGAAACGGTCCGGCCGATTGCGCGCTTTGAACAACTGACTGATGAAGAGCTGAAGAATATCAGGGATTTTTACGACGCCATCGGCGACAAGGACAATCTCGATATCCGTGAGGTCTCATCGGTTATTGCCGGATTCGCCGCCGCCTTCCAGCAGGAAGCCAATCCTCTGCTGGCCCTGGTCCCGCTACGGAGGGAGGACGAATACACCTTCACCCATTCGATCAATGTCTCCATCCTTAACCTCGCCCAGGGGACCTCTCTCGGCCTGGAGGAACAGCTGCTGCACGATGTCGGCATTGCCGGGATGCTGCACGATGCGGGGAAAATTTTTGTCGACAAAGAGATCATTCGTAAACCGGGACAGCTCACTGATGAAGAATGGCAACAGATGCAGCAGCACCCATCACGCGGCGCTCAGTATCTGATGAACCAGGAGGGAATTCCGCAGGTCGCCATCTGCACCGCCTTCGAGCATCACATGCGCTACGACATGGCCGGTTATCCCAAGGTTCCCGAGGGCTGGCAGCTCAACCTGTGCAGCCAGATGACCATGATCTCCGACACCTTCGATGCGTTGCGAACCCGGCGTTCCTACAAGGAACCCTGGGACTTCCCGAAGATCAGCGGCCTGATGCTGAAACTGGCCGGAAAACAGCTCAACCCCTACCTGACCATGAACTTCCTCAAGGTTCTGGAAGGATTGGGCGAGCAGATCATCGAAAGCGGTATCAGCCTCTCAGCCGACGCTCCCGAACTCTCCGAAGCTGAGCTCGCCACCCGGCATGTGTGTGAATAGGGATGGGAGAGGTGACCCGTCACCAGCCTCCTGAAATGTTGAACATCAAATATGGAATCGCAACATCGATTCTATTGGGAAATTCAGCGGTGGTTTTTTTGCAACACTCATTCAATCCAACCACTTACATCTTTATTCGCCTCATACCCCCGGATTCGGGTCTACTTTTTACAGAAAAGATCGAAAAGTTTTACTCACATAAGATGCACTCGCAAAAAGTCATGAGATGACTAAGCAAAAATTTCGACCTACAAGGCGTAGTGGTTTTTCAGGGGCGAAGGCATACATATGGTATGTCGAGATCCTGAAAAACTGCTGCAACGCCGGAGGGCGGACTTTTTGCGACGTCATCACACAAGAATCCCTCCACTGTTTCGGGGAAAAATAGAAACGGGAGGAGGGTCAAGGCTTCTATTGACTTTTGTCGGCGCAATTCTGTATCTTTGAGCGCACCTCCAGACCATTATGCAGAGTAATGTTCCGGAGTTTGGTGTCTATGTAATGAACCGTGGCAGGAGAAAAGAAGATATTTTCCTGACATTCGATGATCGCAGAATTCAATTATCAGATTCCCGCTGACAACGGTTGACAAGCATGAAAAGCAACAGGATCACACCATGGATGGCCAAGGCAGACCGGGCGATTGTCTTTGTAACAAGCATTCTCCTGCTCTTGATCGCAACCCCGGCCTGGAGTGCCGTAGGAAAACGGCCCCTGACCGATACGGACTGCGTTAAATGCCACAGACAGCCTGTCGAACACATCAACAGCCGGGGAGGTGCGCATAAAACCGAACTCGGCTGCTTCGGCTGCCACGTCGCTCACCCCCCGCTTGGTGAAGCTCTTATCCCGGAATGCTCAGAGTGCCACGCCCGTGACGAAACCCCTCACTTTATGTTGCCGGAATGCAATCGTTGTCACAACCCGCATGCCCCCGTTGTGGTGGATTTCAGTGCCCTGGGTGAGACCAAACCCGCTTGTTTGAGCTGCCATGAAGAGGTTGGTGAGTCCATGGCGCAGCTGCCCAGTCAGCATGCGGATCAGGACTGCAGCGAATGCCACAACCAGCATGGCGTCGAAGAGGGTCAGTTCATGACCTGTCTGGAGTGTCATGAAGGACATTCTGAGCAGATGGTCTATCAGGATTGTCTATCCTGTCATGATCCGCATCAACCGACCGTCTACGCGTGGAATCAGGACACGCCCGTCTCCCTGTGCGGCGCCTGCCATGCTGAAGAGGTGGAAAACTTGCGTACGCAGGGGGGTGCCCACGCTGAGGCGATCCACTGTAGTGAATGCCACCAGCGCCACCCACCCGCGGCGGAAGGCGTCATTCCGGCCTGTGCAGATTGTCACGATCCGGGTGACAGCCCCCACTTCAAATTCGATAATTGTGCGGCATGCCACAACCCCCATGCACCGCTGGAGATTGATCTCAGCGTTTCACCTGTCAAGCCGGTGTGTCTGTCCTGCCATACAGCTCCCGTCCGTCAGATGGAGCGCCACCCCAGCGCTCATGCCGAGATGGATTGCAATGAATGCCATCAGCAACACGGGGATTTCCAAGAGTGCCTGGAGTGTCACAGTGGCCACAGCACAGAGATGAACTACGCGGATTGTCTGCGCTGTCATTCACCTCACGCCCCCGACCGTCTGCAGTTCAGCTCTTCCGGTGTCAAATCAGAGCTGTGCGGCAGCTGCCACCATGACCAATTCGCGCAACTGGTTGACAATCGCAGCCTCCATGCAGAACTCGAATGTATTTTTTGTCACAAACGAACCCACAAGGCCATTCTGACTTGCGATAACTGCCACGGACAGCCCCATGATTCAAGTATGCACCAGCAATTTGAAGACTGTTCCAAATGTCATAAGGGCCCCCATAACCTGCGTAATTGAGCCTGTGACGACGAAGCATGCGACCTAGGGCGAGGTGTAGATCATGACCAATCAATTTAAAACCATCATCCTGTGCTGGCTGTGCCTTCTGGCCGCCGGCGCTTTTTCAGCCAGTGCTGAAACCGATATCTTCAGCCGGAAGATTGAACCGCTGACTACCGTTGATTGTGCCCGCTGTCACGAACAGGTGTTCGCAGATCTGCGTGACCGGGGTGGAGCTCATAGAATGGTGTGCCGGGATTGCCATGAGCAGTTTCACACCTTTAAGCGTGACCTGAGCTGGGAGCAGCGGGTACCCGCCTGTGCGAGTTGTCACGGTGAACCCCACGGTAGTGAACCGGCCATGACCGACTGTCTGAACTGTCACAGCAATGCGCATGCCCCGGTGGCCAGTCTCAGTCTGGAGCTGCTGGAACCGCTCTGTGTCCGTTGTCACGCTGAACCGACTCAGCAGATGCAACAGCCCAGCGCTCATGCCGACCTCGGCTGCAATGAATGCCACCAGCAACAACATGGGTCCCTGCCTAAATGTACTGAGTGCCATGAAGAACCGCACTCTTCATTTGAAAGCAATGCAAACTGTATGCAGTGTCATCCGGTACACAATGTCAGCATCATGTTGTACAGCGAGGCCATTCCGAACAAGGCCTGTGCCGGATGCCACGGCCAACCGGCGCAACAGCTGAAACAGGGGCACCTTGCCCATGCGCTGCTCAACTGTACCTTCTGCCACGCGGATGAGC
>WTCI01000124.1 GCA_013138655.1 Desulfuromonadaceae bacterium
TGATTTCCTTGTTGTGGGTGTGGGTCGCTGAAGGGGAAAATAGAAAAACCGTCAGAGCAGCTATAAGCTGTCACTGCCGGTCAGTGTTTTTATAATGACCCCTTAGCGGAAAACATCATTTCAGCCCCTCAGTCAATACAGTAATCGAATCATAGAAGAATCCATATGATTTTTCCAGAAGATTCCAAGCTAAAAGAAAGGTGTGTGCCTGTCTGCCAACCTCCCGATAAATGCCTACATGCCCCTCAACTTCGTGTAGAATCGTAGATTCAATATCAGCTTCCGACGTATGAGGTCGGCATCAATAAAAATGGAGCTTTTATGAATTACGTCTTTGGTTGTGGTGTCATCGCCGTACTCGGTTACGCTTCCTTTCACATCATCAGGAAGAGACGCAAACATATCATCGAGGATGAGTTCAAAATTTCCCCCTTTCTTTCTGGCGATGACTCTCTCGATGACAGCACGGACAGTGGCGAAGTCAACAGTATTGACGTTTGCTTTCTCCACCCCAACCCCTGTACCAAGCCATTACACAGGAATTACACAAGGCAAACAAAAAGGGGTTACAGCTAAAACTGTAACCCCTTAATATCTCTGGTGCCCAGAGACAGAATCGAACTGCCGACACGAGGATTTTCAGTCCTCTGCTCTACCGACTGAGCTATCTGGGCGAAATGAGACCCGTTTATAACCAATGGCTTCTGCGCTGTCAAGAAAAAATAGCTGAGAAATGGCCTACATGGCGCATTCGCTTGCGAGCTGCGTTAAGCCTTGTTATGCTTTATTTGATATTTCAACGGGTTAGAAGGTGCCGCAGATTCTGAAGTTCTGATCGCCGGTAAAAGGAGATATGCAGATGGAAGAGACCGTTAGTGGCGTGCAGTGTGATGCGTTCCAGGTGAAGGACTGCGCATTGATCACGCGGATGGCGGGGATCTCGTCGGTGATGAATCTGCGTGAGTTGCGTGAGCGCCTGGCGGTGTGCCCGCTGGAATCGCTCTATCACCACTTCTGTGAAACGCAGATCCGTCCTTCCTTTGATGATCCGGAGTTCCGCAACGATTTTGCCGTCTGGGCTTCCCGTTCGCTAAGGGATCGGGTGCTGGCCGAGCGGTTCGGTATTCTCAACCCTTACACCTTCGATAATCTGGAAGAGCTGCGTGAGCGGTTGGTGGAGATTGCCGATGAACGGGGCAGCGAACTGCCGAACGCGGTCTGGCATCCGGCCAGTGAAGAGTTCCGCTTCATGCGTGCGGCCACGGTGATTTTCGAGACGGGCGTGGAGTTGACCTCGCTTAAGGAGCTGAAGCAGGCGATTCCCTCCATGAGTCAGAGCAGTGTCTATTATCATTTTGTCGAAGCGCGGCGGCGCACTGAGGGGCATCTGGATGATTTCAGGTTTTGGTTGCAGGAGTTGCCGGAAGAGACCCAATCGTTTGAGCAGGGACTGGCCGGGATCGATTTCTATTTTCTCAATCTTCGCGAGTTGAAGCGGGAGCTTGTCGGGCTCTGCATGTTGGAGGAGGTGGACTCATGACCCGAACGCTGCGGACGTATGAAGAGGTGGTCGGTTCGATCGTAATTTCGCAATTGCGCCAATTTGCCAGGGAACTGGCCGGGGCCAAGGTGGTGCATGTCAATTCCACCCGCGTCGGCGGCGGGGTGGCGGAAATCCTCGCCTGGCTGATTCCCTTGATGTGTGACCTGGGGATCGATGCCAGCTGGGAGGTCATTGAGGGGAACGAGCCATTTTTCCATGTGACCAAGGCCTTCCACAATGGACTGCAGGGGGTGGCGGCGCCGCTGACCAATCGGATGATTGAGACCTACGAGGAGACGGTGGCGGAGAATGCGGAACGGCTGCGGCCGATCCTCGAGGAGGCCGATTTCGTCTTTATCCACGATCCGCAACCGGCCCGGCTGCTGGAGCTCTGCCCGAACCGCAAGGGGAAGTGGATCTGGCGCTGTCATATTGATGCCAGCCACCCGCACCGGAAAATCTGGAAATATCTACAGGGGAAGGTGAAGAACTATGATGCCAGCATCTTTTCGATGCCGGAATTCGCCCAGCCGCTGCCGCACCCGCAGTTTCTGATCGCCCCCAGTATCGATCCGTTGAGCGAGAAGAACTGCCCGGTCCCGGAGCGCGAAGTGGCCTCGACCCTGCAGCGCTACGGCATCCCGGCTGACAAGCCGCTGCTGACCCAGATCTCCCGCTTCGATCGCTTCAAGGATCCGATCGGGGTGATTCAGGCCTTCAAGCTGCTCTCCGAGGCGGTCGATGCATACTTGTTGCTGGCCGGTGGCGGTGCGACGGACGATCCGGAAGGGGCCGCCGTACTGGAAGAGGTACACGATGCCGCTGCCGGTGACCCGCGCATCCAGATTCTGATGTTGCCGGGGGATGCGCACCGGACCATCAATGCGCTGCAGCGGGCTTCGACGCTGGTGTTGCAGAAATCGCTGCAGGAAGGGTTCGGCCTGACCGTGACCGAGGCGATGTGGAAGAGGAAGCCGGTAATCGGCGGCAACGTCGGCGGTATCCGCCTGCAGGTGCACAACTACCATACCGGCTTTCTGGTCAATACCCCGGAAGGGGCGGCGTTGCGGATGCGGGAACTGCTGCGGCGGCCGGAATTGATTACGCGGATCGGTGATACCGCCAGGGGGTTCGTCAAGGATAATTTCCTGCTCACCCGGCATCTGCGTGAATATCTGACCCTGCTGCTGGCTCTGCGGCGAGGCATGGCCGACCATCTGTTTGCCGCCTGATGCAGCTGCTGGCAGATAATCTCGATCTGGAACTGTTCTGGGGTCGCTTGCGTCGGGCAGACAGTGCCCTGCTGCTGCTCGATTTCGATGGCACCCTCTCTCCGTTTGTCGTCGATCCGGCCCGGGCTCGTCCCTATCCGGGAGTGGCCGAGCTATTACGTAACATTGCCGGCGTCGAAACCGATCGGCTGGTGGTGATCAGCGGCCGGGAGGTCGCCAGCCTGCGTAACTGTCTCGGCCTTGATCCGCCCCCGGAGTTGTGGGGCTGTCACGGTTGGCAGCGGTGCCTGCCCGGCGGACGGGCGGTGCAACGGCCTCTGCCGGATGGGGTGACG
>WTCI01000068.1 GCA_013138655.1 Desulfuromonadaceae bacterium
ACGGTGAGTTGAACACCCACGAGCGCACCAACGATCTGTGCCTCGACTGCCACACCCGCTACCAGGGTCCGTTTGTCTTCGGTCATGCCCCGGTTGAGGATGATTGCACGATCTGCCACGATCCGCATGGTTCGGTTGCCGGCAACCTGCTGGTGCAAAATGAGCCGTTCCTCTGCCTGCAGTGTCATGAAGGTCATTTTCATTTGCTGCGTAAAGGGTTTGATCCGGAAACCGATCCTTACTCGGCTGTTGGATCGCGAGTTACCCCTAATATGCCTGGTGGTGTCTCGCTTGGTGCTGTTAACCCGATTTTAGTCGACCGAGCTAATCCGCATGGCGCAGAAGGCTTTCAAAAATCCTTCGGCACCAAATGTACGACCTGTCATCAGGTTGTTCATGGCAGTGACTTTCCGTCTCAACCGCTTACCGGTGGCGGCCTGACCCGATAGCTTAAGGAGGATACAAATGAAGCAACGCAATTACTGGCTGCTTGCATTGCTGTCAATCCTGATACTGATGACGACCACCACCCTGGCGATCGCTGGAGAAACAATGACCAGCGGTCATGTGGAAATCGGCATTTCGGGTATGGATACGGATGACAGCCCTGCACGCGTCAACGAATATGTGAATACCAAAGCAGAGGAAGGCTTCAGTTTTGCACCGAGCCTGTCTCTGGAATTTGTGGACAATGGTTCAGCCTTTGATTTCGAGGCTGACATCATGGGACCACGTGATCAGGAATTCAACCTGGGTTTTGATTTCAAAAGAATCTTCAAATTCGGCTTTGATCACCAGGTTCTGGAGCACTGGAAAGATCATGACACCCTTGAGCATCTTGGTGCCACGCCACAGGGCGATGTTGCAGGTGAAGTCGCCAGGGTCACGACCGATGCAACCATTGGTCAGTTCGGTGTTGATAGTCAAACGCCAGGTGCAGACGGACTGACTGATTATCAGCGCCGTTATCAGCAGGAACTTGACAATGACTATATTGTCACCCGTCGTGAAACTGAAGCGGAAACCAGCTTGACCATTCCTGCTCTGCCAAACATTACATTCCACGCTGGCCTGCGCATTGAGACCCGCGAAGGTCTTGAGCAAGCAATAACTTTGAGTAAATGTAATCAATGTCACGTTCAAGCGAATGGCAAGCAAATTGATGAACGGACCGAGGACTGGACATTTGGAGCAACAGGAAAATTCGGCAAAGCCACCATCGAGTACGAATATCTGACCCGTGATTTCACCGAAGATGCAACCGCCCCACAATATAACTATGTGAATTCTGGTGCAACTCATGCTGGCGTGCTTGATGCTGATCATTTGAACTATTTAAACGGTTCGGAAGCTTACTCCCAGACACCAGACTCGGAAAAGGATAGTCATAGCATTAAGGCTCGTGTAGACATCAACGCTGACAGCTCTATTTCAGCAGCCTATGTAAATGCCGAAGTCGAATCGGACAAAGCAGGGGATTCTTCATATTCACTCGACACAAGTTCCCTGACAAGTGAATATGAATCCTTCTTCATGAAAGGCGCAACGCGTTTAGGTGATCTTCGCCTTTCTGTTCGGGGCGGGACTTATGAAATTGATGGTCCAGAATATGTGGTTAACTTTCCGAAAGTTGTCGGTGCCAACATGGATCCAGAACTTGGTTATGACACGGCAACCGGTGATAAGCATTATGAATCAGCTGAATCCCGTGACGTCACAGAATTCGGCATTGATGGTGTTTACCGATTGGCTAAAGGCACAACTCTGCGTCTCGGCTATGAGTACGAAAACATTGATCGGGAAGAAGAGGAACTGGGCGAGACTGAGACCCACACCTTTAAAGTCGCTGTTAAATCACGTTTAAGCAAGCAGCTTTCAGGTCGGTTAAGCTACAAATACCAGAATATCGATGAGGCATTCCAAGGAGCTCATGTAGGAATTGCACAAGATCCTAACAATATCGGTTTTGCTGCCACTACCACTGTCCTCTATGTAGCCGATCCTGGGAATGGACCTGCTGTTTACTATTGGAACAGTGTCTATCCAAACAGAACATTAGAGTCATCCATGTCCCCGGAAAATGTCCATGAAATGAAACTCTCTTCGACCTGGACTCCGTCAGCTAATATGGCAGCAACACTGTTTGCCCGAGTTCGCATGGAAGAAAATGACTCTGTCCAGTATGAGCAGAACACCTATATACCTGGAGCTTCCTTCTACTACGCTCCCAATGGTAAGATTAATTTATCCATGGCCTACACATTCAACAAGCAGGATACAGAAAATCGGATGTGTGTCGGCTGGTACCATGGCTGAGCTAACTTTGTCGCATCGGGCCAGTTTGGCTCGTACTGCACCGTTGCTGAGTATGAATCCGAGGTACATACTTTGTCTCTCAACACAAATTATCAAGCAACAGAGAAACTTCTGCTGAATGCAGGGATCACTTATAACAAAGCTGAAGACACCTGGGAGTGGACTTTCACAGATCGTACCAATCTTGTAGGTGGAACTAATGACTATAATACTGAAGATCAAAACAACCTGATCGATGAGTACTCTGATCTCTCCTACGAGCAGTATCAGATGACTGTCGGTGGCACCTACAACTTCACCGAAACATTCTATGGAAATGCTTCTTTCACTTATGACATCTTTGATGCAAAAGAAGAATTTGTTTCCGGCGATGAAGATGGAACGGCCTATTATGGCTACGCCGGTATCGGCTGGCGGTTCTGATTTCAGAGTAACTTTTTGAATTGTTTTACTTCTGCCCGGCTGGAAACAGCCGGGCTTTTTCTTACCCACACCCCTCTGGCATTCCTCAGTTTGGTAGTTTCGTAGGGTGGGCACTGCCCACCTGATGAGCTGCCTCTTCCTTGGTGGGCGATGCCCACCCTTGACTGACTGGACATTCCCCATTGCTTGGCGTAGGCTTCAGAAATCTTTACCCTCCGGAGACTTAACAATGATTGAACTCGATTATCATCAGCATCAATGCCCCTACCCCGTGGTTGAAACCCGTAAGCAGATGCTGGCGAATCCCGGTGAAATTATCGAAGTCCTGGTCGGGGAT
>WTCI01000032.1 GCA_013138655.1 Desulfuromonadaceae bacterium
AAGACAAGAGCTGGGCTTCGTGAAAGTATTCTGACGACACATCCGGTTGATGTTGAAAGCGCACCGGCTCCCACAGTTTTTTTGGTAAGTGCCAGTGTTTCAGTAAAGTGGCACCGAGTTCGGCAGAGTCAAAAGCCAATTTTTGTTTTTCAATTTCATAGACGGACCGGCCGGATCTCTCAGCCTCTGTCAGAATATGTTGAGCCTGATCAGGTAAGCGGGAAAAGAGCACCAGACTGCCGATATTGTGTAACAAGCCAACTAAAAACATCGCTTCGCCGGCAGCACTATGATTGAATGACGCCAGTTTTTTGGCCACCAGACCGCAGTAAACGCTGCGGTGCCAAAAGACGTTCATATCTATCATGTCAGAGGCAATGCCATGAAAAACCTGGGTTGCCGAGGTGGTCATGACCAGGGAGCGGAGTTCCTCAGTGCCGATCAGGGTTATGGCTCTGGAAATCGTGTCGATCTGCGCCGGGAAGCCGTAGAGGGCGCTGTTCACCAATTTAAGCAGCCTGACAGCGAGTGCCGGATCGTGGCTGATGATTTCGCCGAAGTCTTTGGCACTCGACTGGGGGGAATCCAGCAGCTCGTTGATACGAACGACAGATTCCGGAAGAGAGAGCAGGGGACCCATTTCATTGATGATTTCTTCGGGAGTCATAACATCACACCTTTAGGAGACCGGGAATTATCTAAAAGTAGGGACTTTTTGCCAGCAAACATTTTCCGAGTATAACATTTGAATTGAAATGTCGGGACTGTTAATTTAGTGAAACCTGTTAACTTCACTCAGGAGAGAAGAAATGCTCGTACCAGTTATCTTATCCGGCGGTGCCGGGACACGTCTCTGGCCGTTGTCACGTGAAGCCTACCCCAAGCAATTGTTGCCGCTGACCAGTGAGCAGACGATGCTTCAGGAGACAGTCGCCCGACTGTCAGGGATTGCCGATATTGAGCCTCCCATGGTTGTCTGTAATGATGCTCATCGGTTTATGGTTGCAGAGCAGTTGCGCCAGCTGCAGATTCATCCGAGTGCTATCATTCTCGAACCTTGCGGGCGTAATACGGCCCCGGCTGTCGCGGTTGCCGCGCTTCAGGCGCAGGCGACCGGGGATGATCCACTGTTATTGGTGTTGCCGGCTGATCATCTGATCAGTGATGTCAAAGCCTTTCAGCAGGTTGTCGAAAATGGTGTCGCGCTGGCGCAGCAAGGATATCTTGTAACTTTCGGGATCGTTCCTGAAAGTCCGGAAACCGGCTACGGTTATATCCGGGCCGATAAGCAATTGGCGGGTGCTGCGACAGAGGCTTATCCGGTTGCAGAGTTTGTCGAAAAGCCGGACCTGGCGACAGCAGAACAGTACCTGTCCACCGGTCAGTACTACTGGAATAGCGGCATGTTTTTGTTCAAGGCCAGTCGCTACCTGGATGAATTACAGTCACATCGCCCGGATATCCATTCTGCCTGTCAGGCAGCGTTTGCAACATTAACGGCCAACATTGATTTTCAGCGCCTCGATGAAGATGCCTTTGCCGCCTGCCCCGCAGATTCAATCGATTATGCGGTGATGGAAAAAACCTCCCGGGCGGTGGTGCTGCCGCTGGCTGCCGGGTGGAATGATGTCGGGTCCTGGTCTGCTCTCTGGGAGGTCCACAGCAAAGATGAATCGGGGAATGTCCGCTTCGGCGATGTGCTGACAGAAGGAGTCAAGAATTCCTATCTCCATGCCAGCCATCGGCTGATTGCTGCGGTCGGGGTCGAGGATCTGATTGTCGTGGAAACGGCAGATGCGGTTCTGGTCGCTGAGCGTGGTCAGGTTCAGGATGTCAAGGGGATCGTTCAGCAACTCAAGCAACAGCAGCGAACAGAGGCATTACTCCACCGCCGTGTCAATTGCCCTTGGGGGGCTTACGAGGGGATTGATGTGGGTGAACGTTTCCAGGTAAAACGCATTACCGTTAATCCGGGTGCCAGACTGTCACAGCAGAAACATCATCACCGGGCTGAACACTGGGTGGTGGTCAAAGGAACCGCCAAGGTGACGTGTGGAGAAAAAACGCTGTTGCTGTCCGAGAATCAATCAACCTATATCCCCTTGGGTGAAGTTCATCGCCTTGAGAACCCCGGACAGATCCCGTTGGAGATCATTGAGGTACAGTCGGGGAGTTACCTGGGAGAGGATGACATTGTACGCCTTGAGGATGTTTATGGGCGGAACGAGGTGCAGTCATGAAGATCAACTGTTTCAAAGCCTACGACATCCGTGGACGACTTCCCGATCAGCTCAATGAAAAGATCGCCTGGCGTATCGGGCGGGCTTATGCTGAATTTTTACAACCGAAAACCGTGGTGGTCGGACGCGATGTGCGTTTGTCCAGTGAGGCGTTGACATCCGCCCTTGCGGATGGTCTTTGCCAAGGCGGCAGCGATGTTATCGACATCGGTCTTTGTGGCACCGAAGAGATTTATCATGCCACTTTCAGTCAACAGACGGATGGCGGCATCATGGTCACTGCCAGTCATAATCCGATCGATTACAACGGCATGAAGCTGGTACGTGAAGACTCGAAACCGATCAGCGGGGATACTGGTTTGCAACGTATCCGCGAACTGGCGGAAGCCGGGAATTTTGCTGCCGTCAGTCAAGTCGGTAGCAAGGTTAACGCTTCCTACAAAGATCAATATGTCGAGCATCTGCTCTCTTATGTGGATGTCGCGGCACTCAAGCCTTTCAAGTTAGTCTTAAATGCCGGCAATGGCTGCGCCGGTCCGATCATCGATCTGCTGGAAAAGTTTTTGCCGGTTCAAGTTGTGAAGATTTGTCACGAACCGGATGGAACTTTCCCCAATGGTATTCCCAACCCCCTGTTGCCGGAAAATCGCTCTATCACCCGCAATGCTGTTTTGGAACATCAGGCCGCTCTCGGCATTGCCTGGGACGGCGATTTTGATCGCTGTTTCTTCTTTGACGAAAAAGGACACTTTATCGAAGGCTATTACATTGTCGGCCTGTTAAGCGAAGCTCTGCTCAAGCGTCACCCGGGACAAAAAATTATCCATGACCCACGACTGACCTGGAACACTATTGACATCGTTAAACGGGCCGGTGGAATTCCGGTGCAGAGTAAAACCGGGCATGCTTTCATCAAGGAACGGATGCGCCTGGAAGATGCCATCTACGGTGGGGAGATGAGCGCACATCACTACTTCCGCGATTTTGCTTATTGTGACAGTGGGATGATCCCCTGGTTGATGGTGGTTGAATTGATGAGTCTCACGGGTAAACCGCTGTCCGCTTTGATAGAAGATTGCGTGGCCCGGTTCCCGGCCAGTGGCGAGATTAACCTGCGGGTCGAAGATTCCCGACAGTCGATTCAAAAGGTTCGAGCCATTTATGAGAAACTGGCGATCGGTATCGATTTTACCGATGGTTTGAGCCTTGATATGGGGAACTGGCGTTTCAATCTGCGTGAATCGAATACTGAACCGGTGATCCGGCTGAATGTGGAATCGCGGGGGGATAAGGCCCTCATGCAGGATAAAACGGCTGAACTTCTGACCCTGATCGGCGGGGAGGGTTGTTGATCGGTTTGCAGAGATGATCGGGTAAGAAAAGGGGCGTTCAAGTCGAGATGAACGCCCCTTTGTCGTCAGGGTTTCTGAAACCGCACGAGGCGGATAAAATCCTCGGCCTTCAGGCTGGCACCGCCAACCAGTGCCCCGTCGATATCGTCCATCGCCATCAATCCATCGACGTTGTTCGGTTTGACACTGCCGCCATAGAGAATTCTGGTCGCCAGGGCGACTTCTTGGCTGAAGAGCCCTTGCAGCAGCCCGCGAATAAACGAATGGGCTTCCTGGGCCTGCTCATCGGTGGCCGTTTTGCCGGTGCCGATCGCCCAGACCGGCTCATAGGCAATCACGACATTCTCCATCTGCTCTGCCGTCAGGTTGGCTAACCCACCCTTGACCTGCTCAGTCAGGACTTCCAGCATCTGATCACTTTCCCGTTCTTGCAGGGTTTCTCCAATGCAGAAGATTGGCTGCAAGCCGGCGTCCAGGGTCTTGAGCAATTTCCGGTTAATGAACAGATCCGTTTCATCCAGTAATTGCCGGCGCTCCGAATGGCCGATAATCACATATTCGCAGCCGGCATCTTTCAGCAGGGAAGGGGAAACCTCACCGGTGAACGCCCCGGTCTCTTCCGGATAGCAATTTTGTGCGGCCAGTTTGACCGCCGACCCTTTGATCGCTTCAGCAGCCGTTGTCAAACTGGTAAAGACCGGGGCGATTACGATATCAATTGTGTCGATATCGGCAAGTTCGTCGGCCAGGCGTGCTGCGAGTTCTTTTGTCTCGGTTAAGGTTTTATGCAACTTCCAGTTGCCGGCAATCATCGGTTTACGCATCAAATCCTCCATTCCAGTCATTTATTGGTCAAGGCAACAACACCAGGAAGTTCTTTGCCTTCGAGAAACTCAAGTGAAGCACCACCGCCAGTAGAAATGTGCGTCATCCGGTCCTGCAGGTTCGATTTGTTAACCGCGGCAACGGAATCGCCACCACCGATAATCGACAGGCAATCGGATTGGGCCAGAACTTCGGCAATGGCAAAGGTGCCCTTGGCAAAGGCAGCGAACTCAAAGACTCCCATCGGTCCATTCCAGACGACAGTTTTGGCCGCAGCAACTTTTGCAGTATAGTCCTTGATCGTTTCCGGGCCGATATCGAGCCCCATCTTGTCCGCTGGAAAGTTGTCATTATTGCAGACTTCAGGCGAACTGTCGGCGGCAAAGGCCGTGGTGACAAGATGATCTGTCGGCAGGAGAAATTCGACACCGCTCCCTTGGGTTTTTTTCAGCAGATCACGGGCCAGGTCAAGGCGGTCCTCTTCGACCAATGAGGTGCCGATTTCATATCCTTGAGCTTTCAGAAAGGTGTAGGCCATACCGCCACCGATCAGGATGGCATCGACCTTGCCGAGCAGGTTCTCAATCACGGTGATCTTGTCGCTGACCTTAGCCCCACCGAGAATTTCGACAAAGGGACGCTCCGGGGTCGCCAACGCGCCACCAAGGTATTTCAGCTCCTTTTCCATCAGAAAGCCGGAAACTGCCGGTTGCAAGATGTGCGCAACCCCTTCTGTTGAGGCGTGGGCTCGATGCGCGGTACCGAATGCGTCATTGACATAGAGATCCGCCAGCTTGGCCAGTTTGGCTGCAAACTCAGGATCGTTGTCGGTCTCGCCGGAATGGAAGCGAACATTCTCCAGTAACATGACACTGCCGTCAGCCAGTTGGTCAGCTAACAGCTCAATGTTTTCACCGATACAGTCCGGGGCCATAATCACTTGCCTGTTCAACAGTTTGCCCAGGTGTGTAGCGACCGGACAGAGGCTGTAGGCCGGGTTCGCCTGCCCTTTCGGACGACCGAGATGAGAGGCTAGGATCAAGCGCGCGCCTTGCTCGAGCAGATAGTGAATCGTCGGCAGAGCCGCTTGGATGCGGGTGTCGTCTGAAATGACCCCCTGGTCATCGATCGGGACATTGAAATCGACTCGGCAGAATACCCGCTTCCCCTTGACATCGATATCTTCGATAGACAGTTTGTTGAACATGCGGCCTCCTTGATTGAAAGTCGGCGTGAGAGAAAAATTATTTATCCGGTGATTCACTTGACTCAAGCTGGGTTCTGATTGGTCGCTTGCAAAATGAAACCAGAAACCTTTTTTGCCACAGACACACACAGACAACTGCGGGACAAAATCAAAATCTTGTCTCGCACAAAGCCACAAAGCTCACTAAGATAGAACAAGGGCAAAAGCGAATTTAGAGGTTGAAAATCAGTAAAACTGTTCAGCAAGATGTGCTGGTGATGCCCATGGAAAGGGTGTCTGTCGCCCGGATGGCGACAGTCAAGCCCCAGGG
>WTCI01000213.1 GCA_013138655.1 Desulfuromonadaceae bacterium
CGGATCAAGAGAGAGAAGGTTCGCGAGTTCAAAGCGATAAAAATGAACTCATGGCGCAATGCCGCCAGCCCCCTGTCCAGCTACGCTATTCCCAACCGTTACTTCAGGGAACTGGGTCTCTTTGAGATGACTTCAATGCAAACGGGATACCTGCCTCAGAGTTACTGAGGAGAAGAATGGGCAGGAGCCGTTACGAGGCCCGTACGTACGGTTCTGTGAGTAGGGTGAGGCGAGCCTGATTCGCTCGCCTCACCCTACTCGATTGTCAGTGCTACAAATTAATTACCAACGGGCAAGTCACACCGGCATAGCCGGTAGTTTACTGAACTGCATAACTAACTGCACGGGACACTGATATCTCAAATTTCAGGCTTCTTCTACCGCTATTTGATCTATCCTGATCACAGCCACTTTTGTTACCATGCTGCAATGATTCCGCTGGTCGATACCCATATCCATCTCGATGCCCCGGAATTGCAGGGCACCGGCATAAACTTGCTAGCAGAGGCGCGGCGGCGGAGAATAGACACCTTTGTTGTCCCCGGAGTGCAGTTCAGCGGCTGGCAGCGGTTGGTCGATCTGGCTGAGCAGGCGACCGGTGTTTATGCAGCACCGGGTTTGCACCCTGCATACGCCGGGCAGTGGTCCGTACAGGCCGCACAACAATTGCGTGTTTTGGTGAATCATCCCGGGGTGGTCGCCATCGGTGAGATCGGCCTCGATGGTGCCGTCGGGCCGCCCATGTCTGAGCAGGAACAATTATTGCGGGAGCAGTTGCAAATCGCTATTTCTGCCGGCCTGCCGGTCTTATTACATGCTCGCCGGGCCACCGGGCCACTGCTGGACATTCTTCGCGAACTGGAAATCGGCAACAAGGTTGGTGGGATCTGGCACGGCTTTTCCGGCAGCCTGCAGGTTGCGCAACAACTGGTTCAACTTGGGTTTAAGATCGGTGTCGGCCCGATTCTGCTACGGGGCAATGCCCGCAAACTGCCGCAGGCAGTGAGCGCCCTGCCGGCGTCGGCACTGGTGCTGGAAACCGATCTGCCCGATATGGCGGAAACCCCCGGAACGTTACTGGACGTTGCTTGCAAAGTCGCTGAATTACGCGGGATCAGCTTGGCGACTGTGGCACAAATCACCACGGAGAATGCGGGCAGGTTATTCAAGTTTTGACAGGTGAATCACTGCCGAGACGGCAGTGATTTTTTACGAGAAAGAATGCGTTGGACAATGAATGAAGATCGTTTCAACCGAATGGAACTGCTGATCGGAACCGAGGCTCTAGCGAAGCTGCAACATACCTCGGTGATGGTTTTCGGTATCGGTGGGGTTGGCAGTTATGCTGTTGAAGCTCTGGCCCGGGCCGGGCTCGGCAGGTTGACCCTGGTTGACTTTGATGAAGTCAGCAGCAGCAATATCAACCGGCAGATCCACGCTCTCGACTCGACGGTCGGGCGGCCGAAAGTCGAGGTGATGGCTGAGCGCTGTCGGGCGATCAACCCCCAGCTTGAGGTTATTCCGATCCACCAGTTCTATTGTGCAGAAACCAGCGCCGGGCTACTTGCCCCGGAGTCTGATTACGTGCTCGACTGCATCGACCACATCACCGCCAAACTGCATCTGTTGCAGAGTTGCTACCAGCAGGGCTTGCCGATTATTTCGTCAATGGGGGCCGCAAACAAACTGGATCCTACCCAGGTGCGAGTGGCCGACCTGGCCGAGACGAAAAAGTGTCGCCTGGCGCGGATTATCCGTAGAGAATTGCGCAAACGCGGCATTGAACGTGGTATAAAAATGGTTTTTTCAATGGAAGAATTTCGCCCTTTAAATGATGCGGTGGCTGAAGTACGTAAACCCGTACTGGGCAGTTCTTCCTACCTGCCGCCGATTTTCGGCCTGACCATGGCCGGTGAAGTGATCCAGACGTTACTCGGGGAAAAGGTTTGATGGAAGCGATTTACTGGCAGCTGCCGCTGTTGTTTGTGGTCGGTCTGGTGGCTGGTATCTTAAATGTTCTGGCTGGTGGCGGGTCTCTGCTGACCCTGCCACTGCTGATTTTTATGGGCCTGCCGAGTGCCGTGGCGAACGGCACCAACCGGATCGCCATCTTATGTCAGAGTATTTTTGCCATCCGCGGCTTTCGCAAGCGCGGCGTGATGCCCCTCAAGCTGGCTCTGCTCTGTACGCCTCCGGCCCTGCTCGGCAGCTGGGTTGGCGCGAACCTGGCGATCAATCTGGATGATCAATTGTTCAACCGGGTGCTGGCATTAATCATGATCGGTGTGCTGATCTTTACTGCTGTTGATCCGATGAAACGTCTCCGCAAGGAGGAGATAACATTCAGTTTCCGGCGCAAGGTTTTGCTGATCGTCTCTTTTTTCGGTGTCGGTATTTACGGTGGCTTTGTCCAGGCCGGGGTGGGTTTCCTGATCATCATCGCGCTGCTGGTACATGGTCTCGATCTGGTGCGGATCAATGCCGTCAAGGTGTTTGTCATCTTCGCTTACACCTTCATTGCCCTCGGGGTGTTTATCTATCATGGGCAGATCAATTATCTGCTCGGTTTCGCACTGGCGGCAGGGAATTCGATCGGGGGGATGCTCGGTCCGAAACTGGCTGTCGACAAGGGGCACGACTGGATCAAAAGGGTGGTCAGCCTGACCGTGCTGGTCTTTGCCCTGAAACTGTTGCTGTTCCCCTGATCCCGAGGCTGTTGACTGCCACAGAAGCAGCACGTATCATGAGGAGTGAACCTTCATTGTGAAGGGTTTTTCTACGCAGATTCAATTAATTGGTGACGAAGTCCGCCAGGAAGAGACCGATGGCTTTACGCAAAATATTACACTACCCGGAGCCGCTGTTGAAAAAGAAGTCGGCGCCGGTGACCGAATTTAACGATGAATTGCGCCAACTGGCGGCAGACATGGCCGAGACGATGTACGATGCGCCGGGTGTCGGCCTGGCTGCCCCGCAGGTTGGGATCCTCAAACGACTGATCGTCATCGATTGTTCGGCCAGTGAAGAGCCGAACGATTTGCTGGTCGCCGTCAACCCGGAAATTGTTGACACGGAGGGAGATTCTCTCAAAGAGGAGGGCTGTTTGTCCGTTCCCGGTTTCTGGGCCAGTGTCAAACGGGCGGAAAAAGCGACGATGCGTTATCAGGATGTCGAGGGAAATCCCCATGAACGGACCGCAGATGGTTTGCTCGGTATCTGTATGCAGCATGAGACTGATCACCTTGAGGGGGTTTTGTTCGTCGACCGGTTGTCACCGTTGAAGCGTTCGCTCTTCCGCAAAAAATATATGAAAAGAATGAAGGAGCGGGAGCAACAAGATGAAGCCTGAAACAGTGCGTACGGTTTTTATGGGGACGCCCGATTTTGCCCTGGAAACTCTGGAAGGATTGATCGATTTCGGGCTCAATCTGGTCGGGGTTTATACGCAGCCGGATCGTCCCAAGGGGCGGGGTAAAAAAATGGCGGCACCACCGGTCAAAGAGCTGGCGGAAAAGCACGGCATCGAGGTTTTTCAACCGCTCAAGTTGCGTGATCCGGCGACGGTGGAACAGCTCAGGGAGTTGCGGCCCGATTTGATCGTGGTGGTCGCCTACGGTCAGATCCTGCCGAAGGCGGTTCTTGATGTTCCGCAGTATGGTTGTATCAACGTGCATGCCTCGCTGCTGCCGAAGTATCGTGGTGCGGCACCGATCAAC
>WTCI01000172.1 GCA_013138655.1 Desulfuromonadaceae bacterium
TGACCGAAATGAAGGTTATCGATCGCACCCAATTGATCCTCGATATTTTTGCCAATCGGGCCCAGTCCCGCGACGGCAAGGTTCAGGTGGAGTTGGCCCAGCTCAAGTACATTTTACCGCGCTTGACCGGCAAGGGAACGGCCATGTCGCGGTTGATGGGCGGTATCGGTGGTCGTGGCCCCGGGGAAACCAAATTGGAGGTTGACCGACGCCGCATCCGTGACAAGATCCGGCGATTGGAGAAACAGCTCGATACGCTCGGGCGCGGCCGTTTACAGCGGCGGCAGAAAAGGGTGCGGGCCGGGCTGCCGATCATCTCGATCGTCGGTTACACAAACGCCGGCAAGTCGACCCTGCTTAACGCTTTGACGCAGAGTGAAGTATTCACCGAGAACTTGTTGTTTGCGACCCTTGATACTTCGACTCGGAGATTGCGCTTTCCCCTTGATCGGGAGGTGATCATCACTGATACCGTCGGGTTCATCCGGGATCTGCCGCAGAGCCTGATGGGGGCTTTCAAGGCCACCCTCGAAGAACTGGAGGATGCCGACCTGCTGCTGCATCTGGTCGATTTGTCGAATCCGCGATTTAACGAACAGATCGCTTCTGTCGAAAAGATTCTTGTGGATCTCAATCTCGGTACGCGGCGGCAACTGCTGGTGTTCAATAAAATCGATCAGGTTGACGCAGCGGATGTGCCGCATCTCTGTCGACGCTACCAGGCCATCCCGCTATCGGCTTTTGATCGCAGCAGTTTCAAGCCTTTACTTGAAGAGTTACAGCGCCGTTTTTGGCCGGAAGCGCCAGCCGAAGAGAGCGACCTGACTTGACAGTGGCGGTCGCTATCCAGTAGTCTGCGAACGATATTTTCCGGCTTTTTTGTGACAACAGTACTCTTTATGGAGTTATATAAAAGATGAAATCGCTTTTCCCTCTGCTGCTTTTTCTGCTTGTCGGCTGCTGGGCTGCCACACAACCGCAGGTCAAACACGTTGCCCCGGCAGTTGAAGTTAATTCTGTTGTTGCTGCTTCAGAAGTTGCTCCGGTTATTGAGGAAATCGCGCCTGAAACGACAGAAATTTCCGACACTGATGATGAACATTTGTCCATGGTGGAAACAGTTGCTGCCGTAGAGCCTGTGATCGAAGAGCCTGTGATCGAAGAGCCCGCTCTGGCGGCACCTTTACCCTACTATGGGGATTTCCCCCTCAGTGATCATCGACGAGTCGACAAACTGCGCAAATATTATACCGGTAACGGTCGTAAAACGTTTGGGCGTTGGCTGGAACGTGCCGGGCGTTATGTCCCGAGAATTCAGGAGATCTTTGCCGAAGAGGGAGTGCCCCTCGATCTGGCTTACCTGGCGATGATCGAGTCCGGATTTAACGTGCGTGCCTACAGTTGGGCACATGCTGCCGGCCCCTGGCAATTTATCGAAAGCACCGGGAAGTATTATGACTTGAAGAATGATTGGTGGCGGGATGATCGCTGTGATATCGAAAGGTCCACTCGGGCTGCAGCCAGGCACCTAAAGTACCTCTACAGCCGTTTTGACGGTGATTGGTATCTTGCAGTTGCTGCTTACAATGCGGGTGGCGGGAAAGTCCGCAAGGCCGTCAAGTCGAGCAAAAGTCGTGACTTCTGGATTTTAACCGAGGGGAAAATTCTTCGTGAAGAGACGCGCAATTACCTGCCGAAATTGCTTGCGGCACTGGAAATTGTCAGCGATCTGGATGCTCATGGGTTTACCGGACTCAACCTTGCGGAACCTGCTGCATATGAAACGGTTTTGATTCCGACGACGACCGATCTCGAAATCATCGCGCAATTTTGTAACGTCAGTTACGATGAGATTAAAGCGCTCAATCCTGAGTTGAAACGCTGGTGTACTCCGCCGGGTGAAACCAACTTCCGGTTGAAAATCCCTGCGGGGACAGGCGCTCAGCTTAAAAGGCTCTATGCGGAATTATCCCCGGATCAACGGGCCAGCTATCATCGTCATCAGGTCAAGCAGGGAGACACCTTGCTCGCGTTGGCAAATAAATATCGGATTCAGGTTGCTGATATCGTGACTCTGAACAAGATCAATAACCCGCGCGCCTTGCAGCTTGGTACGAACCTGATTTTGCCCTTGAAAGAAGGTTTTACCCGTCTGCCGGTGGATGAACTGGCCGATAGCTATGTTCGCAGTAAACGTCGTACCTATACCGTTCGTGGAGGGGATAGCCTCTGGACCATTGCCACCCGTTTTGGCGTGACTGAGAAACAGTTACGTGTCTGGAACCGCCTTGGCTGGAGCAACCTGATCCGTCCGGGGCAAAAGCTGGCGGTTTCCAAAGCGGGGCAAAAGACCGTCACCAAAGTTGCCCGAAAAACTGGCCCGGCGAAAAAAGTGGTTTATCAGGTTCGGCCCGGCGACACCCTTTGGGGGATCGGTCGCCAGTTTGAAGTTGAGACTGGGATGATTCGCCTTTGGAATCATCTTTCCTCCGGGAATATATTGCACCCCGGACAAAAATTAACCTTGATGGTGCCGACCAGCCGACAGGGTTGATGGCGTCGCCATCTCAAGGCTTTTTGAGAAAGCATCAGGGTTAATTCGTTTCCCATTTGGAAGCTTTCTTTGCACCCCTCCGGAGTTTCAAGAAGGGCATTCATTACCGACTTTACCGCTTGGTCGGATGGGCTTAACTGCGATCGTGGTGGAAATGATTGCTTTGACATTTCGGGTGCAGATTGTTAGAGTTCAGCGCCGAAAATGTGTTGCCATTCGGCCTTTTTTGATGGCGTCGCAAAAAGTCTGCCCTCCGGCGTTGCAGCAGTTTTTCAGGATCTCGACATACCATATGTATGCCTTCGTCCCTGAAAAACCACTACGCTTTGTAGGTCGAAATTTTTGCTTAGCCATTGTATTCTTTTTTGCGAGAGCATCTTATTTGACTTTCCGACTATGATTATGAATTTTTTAATAAAGGATTCCGTTTCATGCTGAACATGATTATATCTCTTGCCCTGTCTGCCCTGTCGGCAGCGCTGATGGTTAAGTTTGTGACCGACAACATGCTGATTGTCGTGGCCGTTTCAACCGTGTTCTTTTTTGTTCCCTTTATCCTGATAAGCCGCATTGTCATGAAAAAACTTGAGGCGGTGATGGTCGCTGCCCAGCGAGACGTCCAGGCGAATCGTGCCGAGAAGGGGATCAGCAGTTTGAAGGCTGCATTTAAATACGGCGCCTGGCAGATTTATACCAAGCAGCAGATCAATTCGCAGATCGGCAGCATTCTCTACATGAAGCGTGATTTCAACGAAGCTGTTCCGTATCTGGAAAAAGGCTTTGTACGCAATTGGGTTGGTATGGCGATGCTCGGTATTGCCTACATGAAAAAGAACAAAACCGGCAAGATGATTGCAACTTTTAATAAGGCCGTTTCCGGTACGCGGAAAGAACCGATGATCTATGCGCTCTACGCATTTTGTCTGGATAAGGTCGGTGAGCGGCAGAAAGCGATCGGTATTTTGCAGAAGGGTTTGAAAAAATCCTCCAAAGACGAGCGTTTGCAGGAGAACATCGAGCTGTTGCAGGCTGGTAAAAAGATGAAGATGAAGGCTTTCGGCGACATGTGGTATCAGTTTCACCTGGAGAAACCGGGGGCTATCATCAAGAAGCAGACCAAGATGATGACCGGCCGGCGCAAGCAGGTTGTTCGTTAGTTTCCGACTCGGAAACTTCGGACGAACATCAAATGTTACCTAAGAGGATCCGATGGCAAAGAAGAAAAAATCGGCCCCGGTGAAAAAGCAGGCATTCAACAGCGACCCCTTCAGTGATCTGAAGGGGTTTTCTGTCCCTGGAAAAGTCGAACAGAAGCAACCGGATCCACCTGCTGTGCCGGAATCTGCAGATATTTACGGTTCTTTTGCCAACGAAATGGAATTGCTGGGGGTCAAACCGATCAATTCCGTAACGGACGAAGAGAATGTTTGCTCACGAATGGAAGCTGAAGCAAATCAACCCGTCGTCTCGCAGAGCGAAGAAGATGTTTTTCTACAAGCGATGGGGGAGTTGCAAGTCAATTTTCGAGAGCATTTGCCAAAGGACGAGGGGCAGTCGTCAGCTTCGCCGAGGAGGATGAGGCAGCTCAGGCAGGGAACACTGATTCCTGAAGCTTCCCTCGATCTGCATGGTCTGCTGCGAACTGATGTTGCAGAGAAAATCCGTTTTTTTCTGCAAGATGCTCAATTCCATGGCTGGCAAACCCTGCTGATTATCACTGGTAAGGGTCTGCATTCAACCGACGGGGAACCGGTGTTGCGTAACGAAGCAGAGCTCTTTCTGAATGCAGAGGGTAAGAAAATGGTTGCTGAGTGGGGGCGAGCATCAAAACAGTATGGTGGAGATGGTGCGCTGGTGGTTTTTATGCGGAAAAAGTGTGTTTGAAAAAGTTACAATTTTTTTGTCAACGGATCCTTGTTTACTGAAGGTAAATTCTACGTGTCCGCTTGGCCGATAGCAATGCCAAGTTCTGATATTTTCTTCGTTTGCTTTTCTCCTCCTCCCCGACATGGAGAAAATTGTGCTATCCTGCAGCCCATTAATAACTTATCCGTTTGCTGTGGCTATGGAAAATGAGGATATTCAATGCACGATTTGCCTGTGGAGGGATCAGCCCCCACCGATTTGGATTCCACTCAGGGACTCCCTGATTTTATAAACCGCACCATTGCCTGCCTTGGTGAACTTGGTGAAAATTATGTCGTCTACTGTTCCGAACTAAGCTATTTGCAGCAGCGTCTGGCGGAAGGACGTTTTCACCTGGCTGTGCTGGGTCAGTTCAAGCGGGGTAAAAGTACTTTACTGAATGCACTGCTTGGCGATGATCTGTTGCCGACCGATATTC
>WTCI01000138.1 GCA_013138655.1 Desulfuromonadaceae bacterium
AACCCTGATATTTCGATTTTGACCTTGTCCTTCTTCGTGACTTCGTGACTTCGTGACTTCGTGACTTCGTGACTTCGTGACTTCGTGACTTCGTGACTTCGTGACTTCGTGACTTCGTGACTTCGTGCGAGACAAGATTTTGCTTTTGTTCCGCAGTTGTCCGTGTGTGTCCGTGGCTAAACCAGTTTTATGGGTTTCGTTTTGCTTCCGGCCAATCAGAGCCCAACTTGAGTAAAGTGGATAACTAGACTTTCTAAAATTAAATAGAATCAGTATTTTCGGGGGCTTTTTGACACCTGAGGACTAAATCTCTCAAGGTCAACCCGGCTAATCCGTCCACAACCATATTCTCGATTTCCTCACTGACTTCGATGGCGACCAGAGTCTGGGGGTGCGGATGGAGATGCAGCACTTCCTCACCCTGATCACGCATGGTCTTAAGAATTTCAGCGAGAGACAAGTTCTCAGCCGAACGACCCAACTGATAGCTGCGCCGACCACCAAACCGACTGCTCAGTTCGGAAACGAAACCGACCCTGACCAGCAACTCCAGAACACTCCGACATAAGCGTGGCGGGATAAAAAGCTCTCTGGCCAGAGCGTCCTGGCGTAGCGCCTTTTCACCTCGCGAAAATCGATCCGCCAGGGTGACCAATAAAATCAATGCCACCTGTTCGCAACAATTACGGCTGACTTCTGCACCGCGCAAATCACGACCACTGGTGCGCAGATTCTGCTTCGCGTAGGTCACCCCAAGACCGAACAAGACAATAACCCAGGAAAGATAAAGCCAGATCATGAAAATCGGCAAGGCCGCCATGGTTCCGTATATTGCGTTGTATTTGACGACGCCGACCTGTAAATTGACATACAACCACTGCGCCAGTTGCCAGAAAGTTCCGCCGACCACCCCGCCGATAAAAGCTGCCCGCCACTCAACCCTGATGTTCGACATGAAAACATAGAGAACGGTAAAAGCCAGCCACATGAAAACAAAAGGGGCGACTTTGAACAATAACAGGATCAGACTGCCGACCAGCTGCATCTCAATCAGCTTCTGCACCAGGTCATGGCTGGCCAGGCTGGAGGTCATTGAAATCGCCGAGATAATCAGCACCGGACCGACCAGTATCACCGACAGGTAATCGGCAAAACGCCGCATCAACGGGCGGATTTCACGAACCCCCCAGACATGATTAAAGGCTCTTTCGACATTCGTCAGCAAAGAGATGACGGCCACCAGCAGGAAGGTCAGCCCGAAGCCCCCCATCGTACCGACCTGGGTGTTATCGATATAACCGAGAATCGCTTGCGCCACCTGCCCATCGCCGGCACTCAGCCCTTCCATGATCAGCGGTTCCAGAGCGTTTTGAACTCCGAAAGCCTTCAGCAAAGCGAAAGTCAAAGCCAGCAGGGGGACAATCGAGAGCATCGTGTAATAAGTCAGCGCCGCTGCCCGCAATAAGCTCTGGTTAATCCCGAAGTCGCGCCAGACCAGCGCGGCCGTCTGCAGCTGACGCAACAGGACGCGCTGGAGGATGTTCAGCTCGTTAGGATTCTGCTCCCACAGCAGGTGTTTCACTTTGTGACGCAGGTTTTTCCGGGCAGGAGATGCCTCAGCCATGCTCTTCTCCAGTTACGCAACAATCAATATATCAATGGACCTTTAATGGAACCCTCTCAAGGGGCAACCCGAATGCTTCCACATCTTCGGCAAAATCAGCACTTGTGCCGACCAGGACGATCTGCAACTGCTCCGGACGCAGATACTGTTGAGCAACCCGCTGTACATCCGCTACGGTCACAGCAGCGATTTTCTCCCGGTAGGTTTCGAGATATCGTTCTGGATAGGCATAAAAATCGAGCCGTAAATTGCGGCTGACGACCGAATGGGTGTCATTAAAAGCGAAGACAAATGAATTGATCAGGCTCTGTTTGGCCAGCGCCAATTCTGCAACCGAAACTTGCTCATCAACCATCTGCTGCATCAGTTCTCGCATCAGGGAAACCACCTCGGACGTTGAACCACACTTGGTTTCACTGGCGGCAATGAACATCCCCGGCAGGTGTCGACCAACCTGAAAATAGGAATAGACAGAGTAAGCCAATCCCCGATTGGAACGAACTTCGCGCATCATCCGGGAATTAAACCCGCCACCGCCAAGAATATAGTTGGCGACCTGCAAAGGCAACAAATCCGGATTATCTTTGCTGATCCCGGCGTGCCCCATCATGATGCTGGTTTGCGGCACCGCTTTATCGACAATGAACACACGACCCAGTGGTGCCGGTGGCAGTTCAGGAAGCTGCATATCCGGTAGCTGAACAGGCTGCCAATCCGCTAATAATCGCTGGAGCAGGGCCATCAACTCTGCCTGCTCGACAGCTCCGGAAACCGCCATCCAGACATTATTCGGATGAAAATACCGCTCATGCAGTTCGATGAGATCAGCACGACTGAAACTGTTGACAGCAGCAACCTCCGGCACGCTCCCGAAAGGATGTTGCGGATAGATAGCCTCGGAGAGCAACCGCCGGGCAATCGAACCAGGGTCATCATTTTTACGATGGATCGATTCCAACAGTTGTTTACGAGCCAGTTCCAGGCGCTCGGCCTCAAAACGGGGACGGCGCAGCAGATCACAGAGGATCTCAAATCCACGTTTCAGATCCTGCCGGTGCAATGAAAGATGAATTTCGTAAGCATAGGCGGAACTGGTGACTGACAGTTCGGAGGCCCTGCCCTCAAGCTCTGCTTCCAGTTCGGCAGCAGACAGTTCACCGGCACCACCCGTTGCCAGGGCCTCGGCAAAGAGTTCAGACAGACCGGTTTTTTCGAGAGGATCGAGAATACTCCCACCACCGACCAGCAAAGTCATTTCAACCAATGGCAACTCATGATCCTCTTTCAGGTAGAGCTTCATGCCGTTATCGAGTTCCTGCGTGATAACCTGCGGGAAGTGAAATTCCAAGGGGGGGAAATCGAGTTGATCAGGTCGCAACTGTTGTGCAACACGCGGTTGACTGCAACCGAACAGGAATAAAAATGTCAACAGAACAAAAACAGCACGATACATCAAACACCCCCCCGCCCTAAGGTCGCCACGGTCCGATTATGCGCCTGCAGATAGCGCTTGGCAGCATTCATAACGTCAGCGGCCGTCATTGAATTCAACTCTTTCTCATATTCGACCAGATATTTCCAGCCACCGAGACCTTCATAGGATGAGAGCATCCGTGCCAAGCCACTGTTCCCCTTCAAACGCCTGAGGATCGCCGTCAAAATCTGGTGACGGGCTTTTTCAATTTCTGCGGCATTGATCGGTTCTGTCTGTAACCGCGCCAACTCGGCATAGAGTGCAGATTCGATATCAACACAGGAGCAAGACCGACGAGGTGTCAGGGCAATGGTCATCAGGTTGTTGTACCTGGAACCTGGCGCACCAAAAACCGAGACACCGGTCACCAACTGTTTTTCGACCACCAGGGATTGGTAAAGACGCGACGTACGGCCCTCACCAAGGATCTGCATCAGAATATCAAAGGCATAATCGTCCCGATGCGGCATGGTCGGTTTATGATAGGCGACCAGCAATTGCGGCTCGGCATCAAAAATGACACGGACCCTACGCTCGCCATTCTGCGGCGGCTCCTGATCAACCACTTCCGGCACGGGCAACCCCGGTTCCAGGCGGCCAAAATAGCGTTTAACCAGAGCCAGGGCATCAGCACTTTTGAAATCGCCCACCAGGGTGATCACCATATTGACGGGTGAATAATAGTTGCGCAAAAACGTTTGCGTTTCCTCCAGCGTTAAATTCTCAATATCGCATTCCCAGCCGATGATCGGATAACGATAAGGGTGAACCTTGAAGGCCGTCGCCAGCAAAGTCTCATACAGCATCCCGCTTGGACTACTCTCATAGGAGCGTCTACGTTCTTCACGAACAACCTCACGTTCCGTATAAAATTCGCGGAGCACGGCATTCTGCAATCGGTCCGATTCAATCGCGGCCCAGAGTTCAAGCTTGTTGGCCGGAAGATTGATTAAATAAGTTGTCTGATCCTTGCCGGTAAAAGCGTTATAGCCAACCCCGCCATTTTCCGCATAAATCTTGGAAAACTCGTCTTTCACAACAAGTTGCTGATGCTCTTTCTGTAACGCTGCCAACTGCACCTGTAACTGCTGCAACTCTTGTGGGTCGGTATCGGACCGTCCTTTAAGCAGATCAATGCGACCGCCAACTCCGGCAATTTTTATCAGCAGCGGCTCTTCCTGCTGATAATCTTTGGTCCCGAGGGTTTTGGTTCCTTTGAAAAGCATATGTTCCAGCAAATGTGCAACACCGCGGTATTGGCTGTTTTCATTGACCGAACCGACCTTAAAACTGATATAGGCCGCCACCGTCGGAGACGCGTGGCGTTCGACCAACAACAGCGTCAAACCGTTATCCAGGCGGTACTCCTGAACTTTTTCCGCCAACGATTGTGCAAACAACAAGGTTGGCAGAACGAATAGGATGCTGAAACAAAGTGAAAATATTTTCCTCGGCATATTTTTAACCTCTACTTGAAGTCGGAAACGATTTGAAAATTTTCGTCGCACCCATCCGGAGTTTCCGAATGGGTGCTAATTATGGCTCTAATAGTAACGCAAAAGGTTGCTGGATAACCAGCGCAAGCATGATTTTCTTCAATCGGCAGAGCTGGTTATCCCCGAGATTGCCATAGATTTCAAATCAGGCGGGCAGCAGAATCTTCTCAAGAATCTGATCAATCGAATCGACCAGTTCGACAGAAATTCCATCCAGGTTGGACTCTTCCAGTTCGGCCAGATGTTCCCGGTTACGCGCCGGCAGAAGG
>WTCI01000150.1 GCA_013138655.1 Desulfuromonadaceae bacterium
TCGATGATGCCAAGCTGATCCTGGAGCAAGGTGACGTCAAGGTCGAGAAGGTGGTCAAGATCGAAGAAGGCCTGCCGAAGGGCGTGAAGCTGCTCGATGTGATGAGTGCGCCGATGGCCTTGAAGCGTGGCGACAAGGTCACCCTCTACAGTAAGAACGACAAGGTTCTGTTCTACGCCACCGAGGCCGAAGAGGCCGCCGCGACGGTTGATCTGGGCAGCGCTGAAGGTAAACTGGATGAGCTGCACCGCCGTAAAGAGGCGCTGGCCGATCTGTCTGCGGTCAATGCCGAGATCGCCAAGGCCGAGGCACGGCGCGCCGAGGTGATGAACCTGGCCGAGAGCAAGAGTGAATTGGAAAAGCTCACTCAGGCCAAGGCCAGGGAGCAGGAAGAACTCACCAACCTTAAGGTGGAACTGGCCGGGCTAAAAGAAGAACGCAGTCAATTGGCTGATGTGACAACCATCAATACGCAATTGGAAGCGCTCAAACGGGCGCGTGAGGCAGAGTTGAGCGCGGTGGAGGAATTGGAGGCTCGCCGCAAGACGTTGACCGAAAGCATGTCCGCCATGCGCGGCGATGTGGAAGAGATCAGTGCCATGCATGCTGAGATTACCAGGGCGGTGGCCAGGGACAGGCCGGTACGGGATGTCAGCGGGGTGGATGCGGCAACCGATAAGAAACTGCTCGAGTTGGGTATCCGCACCGTGGAGGAACTGGCAATCGCCAAACCTGCAACCTTAGCGGCGGCTGAGATCAATACCGCCACAGCACGGACATTGATCACAGCGGCCAAGGCGAGGATTAAAAGCTAACGATGAAAAAGTTGGCTGCCTTCCGCCAGGGCCTGTAAACAAACTCGCAGATTGACACGGTCATGGCGGAAAAGAGCCGTTTCCGGACGGAAACTAACTGGAAAACATTGGCGTGTTGCCGGGGATAAGGGGCGTTAATTATGAAGGTCTATGCCCATAAAAATAAGCCCTTAACCAAGCCAGGTATGTATGGTCAGTCTGTACCTGTCGTGGTTAATCAACAGCGTGCCGTCGTGCGCCAACCCTTACGCAGTTATTCGCTACAGACCAAGCTCAAGGTTGGGGAGTCCGGGGATGAATATGAGCAAGAGGCAGACCGGGTTGCTGACCAAGTGATGCGGATGCCGGATGCCGAGATTACTTCCGCGAGAGTGCAACGGAAATATGTCGACGGTGACGATGAGGATGGAGAAGAGGAAATACTTCAAGCGAAACTCCACTCCTCGGATGCCCCGGAGCTTGAATCCACCTTTCATCATAAACTCGGTGCATTAACAGGGCAGGGGAGCCCGCTGTCGTCTCAGCTGCGGGCGTTTTTTGAGCCCCGTATCGGCCATGACTTCAGTGGTGTGCGTATTCACCAGGGTGCTCGTGCGGCTCAGCTGGCCCGTACGGCGCATGCACGGGCCTTTACCCATGAACAGGATGTGGTGTTTGCGCCCGGTGAATATGCTCCCCAAACCCAAGCCGGTAAACACCTGCTGGCGCATGAGTTAACCCATGTTGTCCAGCAGTCACACGGGACCCACCAACAAGCTCCCTCTCACTATATTGCACGTCTGGAACGTCCCGAGTTTACAGAACAACGAGAGGCCCGCGAAGCCCGCCGGCGTTCGGCTTTTCTGATATGGTTGGCCCCGGCGATGGGGCTGGTGCGACTGCTGCAGATCCAATTCAGCATCTCGCGTCGCAGTGCCGAAAATACTGCAGCCATTGTATTGCGTAACCGCGCGCGGATTCGCCAAGCGGCCTCGGCGACCGGCAGACGCGGTATCCCGCCGGAATTGCTGGCGGCGGTGGTGACCATGGAGATGATGAATCGCCGTAATTGGCGCGGTTTCGAGATCTGGTGGGCCCGGCATATCTATACTGGCGATCCCTCATTGGGCCTGACCCAGTTGTCACTGAGTACCGCGGCGATGTTGGAGGGCGATATCCCGTGGATTGAATCAGCCGGGGGGGGTCGTGCAGCGCACACGCGGGCGCGTGAACGGGTCGCAGAGGCCTATGGCCAGGTGAGTTCCGAGCGTCGTGAACAACTCGTGGAACAATTGGCGGATCCATTGAGGAATTTACAGACCTCGGCGCGTTTGTTGGCCCGCCTGAAAAACCGGGCACATCGCTACCCGAGTCTCACGGCGGATCAGTTGTATGCTGATCAAAATGCCGTGGCTATTCTCGGGACCGAGTATCACGTGGGTCCAACAACGACTTTAGCTGCACAGGCGGGTCCGGAAGATTACGGGCGTTCCATCGGTATGCTGACCGGCTCATCAAGTATGCGTACCTTGATGGGGCGTACTTGAGAGAGGGCATATGAAGACCTTTTACAAAAAGTCCCGACATGTCCGTTCTGTCCGGCCGAGATTTGCGGAATTACCGATCAGGTTGGATCAAGCGGGGCAAGTGCGTGCAACCCGTCATGCAAGACAGTCACAAATCCTGGGACAGAATCCGCTCCCGAGAATCACCCAAACTGGCAATGGCGATGGACAGCGTATCGATCGTTCACCGGCTGTTTCCTTTAATGTGCGGAATTTACGTCGCACCCCCGGCCGGTTGGATGATCCCGATCAGCAAACCACTCCCGGGCATGTCGGTTGGCCGGTTTCCTTTGCGGTGAATGAGCCACTGAAGGCCACCGCTGATGTGGTTGTCAGCGGTGGTGCTGCGGATCCTTGCAGCCGTTATCAGATCGGCTTTCTGCAAACCGTGCACAGCAACTGGTTGAATGCCTATTATTGGGGTCGCAGTCGTGGTCATGGCAGCGCCATCATGCGCATCACCTCGCCGACACCGATCCGTGATGGTGATCCATCGAGCATGTGGTATTCCAGTCATGTCAGTCCGACAGCCTGTAATAATAGCGTGCAGGCGGAGATCTCCGATTACCCGACCATCTTTAATCTCGAGAAGACAGTAACCAATAGCGTGACCAGTCAGACCAATTACCTGAGCGGACTGGGTCGAGGTATTCATTTTGTCACCACCTTGGTGGCCACTGATGGCAGCACGGTGCGGCCGTTGCGTCATTTCTATTGGAACTACTGGATGGCGATCCGCTTTCGTCCCAATTACAGCAACGTTAATGCCGATTGGCCATTTACCTGGCGCACCAATCGCGCCAGTCTCGGGCGGATTCGCCGCGGTCGTGATGGTGCAGTGCCGATCTTCACCACGGCGAGTAATACCTATAATAATTCATTGACCCCATTGATTTATGAGCGCAGTTGAGTGGATTTGTGGAGGAGATGTCATGAGCGATGTGACAAAAAAACAAAAGCATAAGCCCGTCAATACTCCCGGCACTTCAGCTGCGGGTTTGAATGCCGCCGGACAGCAACGGTGCGTGCGCCAAATCCTGCGTGGAGGGCCTGTCCAGGCCAAACTCAAGGTCAGCCAACCGGAGGATGTTACTGAACTTGAAGCCGATCGCGTAGCGGATCAGGTCATGCGTATGCCTGATGTTAGTGCCGTCGAACAAGGGGCGCCGCTGCCGATTCAGCGGGCCGGTGTCGATGATGAAAAACTGCATCGTCAAGTTGAAGAGGAGGAAGAGGAAGAAGAGTTATTACAGGCGAAACGAAAGTCAGACAGTGAATCGCCCGTCGCTTCGGAGGAAGCAAATAACATCAATGCCTTGGCGGGGCAGGGCAGGCCGATAGCGGAAAATCATCGTGCCTTTTTCGAGACACACCTTGGTGTGGATCTCACCCCGGTGCGTATTCATGCCGATGCGCGGGCCGAACAACTGAATGCCTCGCTCAATGCCCGCGCCTTTACCCGTGGCAATGATATCTTTTTCGGCGCCCAGCAATATCAGCCGCAATCACCTGCCGGGCGTCACTTGCTGGCCCATGAGTTGACCCATGTGCTGCAACAAAGAGCAGGAGGTCAACCGATTATCCAGCGGCGCTGTGCCTTGCGCAGACCGCCGGCCGATTTCGACCTGGCAACCACCGGCATCTGGCGACAAATCCGCAGTGGTTTAAACGCCATCACCCGGCCTAATCCCCAGCCCAGACAACCACGGCTGCCGCTTTATAATCCGGCAAGTGTGTTGGGGATATTGAATAGTTCAAATTGTTTCTTGCGCGATGCGCAAACCGTGGAGCAAAATTTCCCGGACCGGGCAGGCGGGCTGCCGAGTCTGATCATCCGCCTGCATCAGCGCGAGGAGACCGGCAGCCACTTTATACGCCGCCAGGCGCCCAGCGCCTCGCTTATCGAATCACGAGTAACCGATCAATTGGATCGTACCGTGCGTAACATCGTGCATGAGATCGTCCATGCCTCCCATCAAGCCCCGCAACGTGCCACCAGCGGACAGCGCCGAGTGACGCGTACCGAGGCGGCGGTCATCCGGGAAGAAGCCGCTACCCGCATCCGGGAAAATGACATCATGGATGAGCTCTATCGTGCCGGTCGAATGACGCGTGTTGCCGGTAGCGCGACCGGGCTTACTGTGATCCGGGCCGATTTTGTCAGTGGCCGTCCACGACTGACCTATCAGGAAAATGCCGTTGTCGGCGAGATGAAGACGCGTTATCTCAGTAATGACTTGAATGAGGCGCGCGCCACCGGCATCGCGCGGGTCTTTGTGGCCCAGGGGCAGATGCCGCAGGTCAGTCAGGCCAATCTGTCGCGTTTCACCCTCGATGAGTCATTCATTCAGCCGCATGAATTGGCCGTGGGCAGTGCGCCGATTGCCCCTCCGAGATTTCGTGATGCACTCACCTGTGTCAATCAGTATTACCATCTAAGCGGGAGTCGATTGACGCGCTGGCGGGCCAGTGCTTCCCCCGCTTGCCGGGAGTTATCAAGAATCATCAATACCCGCTCCTTGCAGCGTGATCCGCAGACGCAGCGTCTCACCCTGGAGGGTAGGGGGAGATTGCAGGAAATCTTGCGGGACCGGGGCCTCCTTTATACTCGTCGCCTTGCCCTGCATAACGCCCGCCAGGCGGTGGTGCAACTCTACCGTTCCTTGCTGGAAAACAATAGACAGGCACGGTTTTTCTTTGAATGGGTGTTGATCGGCGAGAGCATGTCTGCGGAATGGCTTGCCTTGGGCGATGGTTCCAGTGCACGCCGGCGTTCGCAGCTGCGCGGTCGGCATCGTCAATTATTACGTAGTCGTATCGGCGGTGGCTTGGCGCCATTGCCAAGCCCATAATGATGTGGCAACACTTTTTCGGAGACAAGATTAAACAACTTTTTGTGTCTCCTCAAAGACCGGAGGGGCCTCATATCCCCCCGGCTTTGCCGGATGCATATTCATCAGAAATCCGCCAGGTATTCTTAACTCAAACCCGCCACCCGTTCTTACGTGAAACCCGCCACAAGAGCCCTCTCAAAATTCCTTGAACCATACCTTTCCAAGATTTAACCCCTGTCTTTCCCCGCGTACGGGATCATGTTGAACAACGATTACGAACCCACCTCAGCAAAAGGCACAAGGTCAGAAATCGAAAAGGAGGATACGCCCGGTTTGGTCGCTGTTGGCGCTGATATGAACAGTGCATTCAATGTTGCCGAGGAGATAGAACTCGTCCCCGCATCTATTACCAAGCCAAGTCGATAGGGTATCCGGTGCTG
>WTCI01000008.1 GCA_013138655.1 Desulfuromonadaceae bacterium
TGCCGCCCATTCCAAGGGCCGCCGATTGAATGAATACATGGCCATCCCTGGGGCTTGACTGTCGCCATCCGGGCGACAGACACCCTTTCCATGGGCATCACCAGCACATCTTGCTGAACAGTTACAATCATCAAAACATTTTGTTTCGCTGCGATTGCGGCGTAAAAGGCGGTAGGCTGACAACCTTCCGCCTTTTTTATTTCGGTCGACTCTGATATTCTGCGGGCTCGTTTCCGCTCAGGAGTTTTTATGCAAGAAAGCCACACCCATCGTTTGCCACCGCAGAATCTGGAAGCCGAAATGTCCGTTCTCGGTGGGGTGCTGCTGGAAAATGAAGCGCTTAACCGGGCACTTGAATTTCTGCTGCCAGACGATTTTTATCGCGAAAGCCATCGAAAGATCTTCAAGGCGTTGATTTCACTTTCGGAAAAAAGTGAACCCGCTGACCTGGTGACAGTCACCGCTGAGCTCAAGGCGCACAACGACCTTGAAGCTGTTGGTGGCGGCACCTATCTGGCGACCCTGGTTGACTACGTGCCGACGGCGGCCAACATTGCCTATTATTGTAAACTGGTCAAAGAAAAATCGGTGGCTCGCAAGCTGATCGAGGTCTCAACCGATATTGTCACCCGTGGTTACGATGGGGGCGATATGGAGGAAATTCTCGACCAGGCGGAAAAGTCGATTTTCGAGATTTCCGAGAACCGTATTCGACCGTCCTATTTCCCGGTACGGGAGATTCTGAAAGATACCTTCAAGTCGATCGAGAAACTCTTCGAACGTAAAGAGCTGGTCACCGGGGTGCCGACCGGTTACCACGATCTCGATAAAATGACTGCCGGCTTACAGTCGAGTGACCTGGTGGTGATTGCCGGTCGGCCGTCGATGGGAAAGACCGCTTTTGCCCTGAATCTGGTCGAGTATGCGACAATGCATGCCGAGACGAAAGTTTCGGCAGTGATCTTCTCGCTGGAGATGAGTAAGGAGCAGATGGTTCAACGGATGCTCTGCTCGCTGGCCAAGGTTGACGCCGGGCGGTTGCGGACCGGACATCTTGGTGAATCGGACTGGCCGAAGCTGACCATGGCCGCCGGCCAACTCAACGAGGCAGAGATTTTTATCGATGATACCCCGGCCATTTCGGTGCTTGAGCTGCGTTCCAAGGCTCGGCGGCTGAAAGCCGAACATGGGCTGGAGCTGATTATTGTCGATTACCTGCAGTTGATGAGTGGCAGCAATCCGGAAAGTCGGCAACAGGAAATCTCCGAAATTTCCCGTTCTCTCAAAGCCCTGGCCAAAGAACTGCAACTGCCGGTCGTTGCCCTCTCACAGCTGAACCGTTCGCTGGAGAGTCGCACCGACAAGCGACCGATGATGGCTGACTTGCGCGAATCAGGTGCCATCGAACAGGATGCCGACGTGATCATGTTCGTCTATCGTGAGGCGGTTTATTGCGAAGACTGTAAAAGCCGAGAGAAGACCTGCGAGAAGGGGCATGACAAGGATGCTGAAATCATTATCGGTAAGCAGCGAAACGGGCCGATCGGCACGGTACATCTGACCTTCCGCGGGGAATTTACCCGTTTTGAGAGTCAGGCACGGCGGGATGATGGATATTCGTGACGCTTTCCGGACCAGTGCGGGTAAAACGAAGCAAAATCTGTGGGGGAGGGCGGATACAGGCGCCGCAGGCGCGATCCTCGGAAAAGCAATTTCCTGTCAACTATCAACTAAGATGCACACGTAAAAAGTCATGAGATGGCGTCGAAATTTTTGCGACGCCATCAACTGAAGAAAAGGCAGCATGATGACTCATGCTGCCTTTTCTTCAGCCATATTCAAAAAAATGGAATGCCTTGTTTTTACATGATGTTACCTTTGTCCGTTACTTACATTACTTGCCACCTCCGTTCCCGCAGTTGTGAACAAGGTAGCCGTTCTTTCCATCAGCTGAAACGAAAAAGTTATGGTTGTCTGCAATGTGTAAATTGTAGACCGTCAGATCTGCCGGAAACCTCTCTTTGGAGATGATCTCTTCAAAAGCACCGCTGGAAAGCTGGACCTTGTCGCCTATCTTCAGGTCTTGAGTTTTGGTCCATCCCTCACCGGTATAGAATCTATGCTGTGCGGTCACCTTTATTTTTTCATTGATGAAATAGTAGTGGTTATTGGTGAACGTAAATGTTTTGACCACGTTATTGGCGGCAGGATTCCCTTCCGGATCGACGGTCAGCACCCTGTCTCCCGCCTTGATGTCAGCAATACGCAGATGACCTTTTTCTGTGAGAATTTTTGTCTCAGCAGTAAAACAGCCTGCCTTGGCCCTAATCTCTACCTCATTACGATATTCGTTCCTTTCAGCCTTTAAAAGTTCGATGTTTTCTCTGGCGTCCCTGATTGCTCTTCTTTCCGATTGAGTTCCTGTAAAAGCATAACCTTTGATTCCTCTTTGCTGCGCACGCTCATATGCAGTTTCGTAGATCCGGTCTATTTTGTCATTATGTTGTCTTATTTTCTTGTTAAGCTCATCTATTTCGGTTTGTAATTGAGAATCATCACAAGCGAGAATCATCACAACTACGCGATTTTGGGCCGCACGTTTTGCTTGGATATAACTTTTTGACTTTGATTGCGGTCGTGAGCCTGAGCCAAGCGTACAAAAAATACCGGTGGCGAATATTGCGATCAATATGATCGCTTTTAAAGCGACAGCAGATCCAGCAGGTTCTGTTTCTTTATTAAGTGATAAGAAATTCTTTCTTGATTTCATTTTCAGCCTCCTTTGAAAATTGAGTTCGTTCGATGATTATCGTTTATCCAACGAACTCCGTACTTATTTTTCCGCAGCCCCTGTTAATTTTGAAGAAATATATTCTTTTTTGAGCACGATTTCTTCAATATCTACAACGTAACTGACAAGACGTTCAATTTGCTCAAATCTTTTTGTTGACAGTGCCTTGTACTCTATCGTTTCAGGATTTTTTTCATCCCGAATAACGCCTCTCTTCATCTTTTTGATCAACGCAATTTTTTGAGATTCAATAGCTTCAATTGCTTGTTGCTGTTCAGCTATCTTTATTTCAAGGTTATTTATAGTTTGATCCAGTTCGTTCAGCTCCGTCTCCAAGGCCCTTTTGTTGAGTTTATCCACTTTCGAAGTGTATTCCTCGGATAATTGCAATTCGACTTCCGGTTTTATGAATGTCCCTTTTACGGAGTCCAAATTTGCTGAAGCCAGAATAGACATAATGCCCACTGTAAATACTGAGACCAAAAGCAAGTTTTTAACTATTGTCTTTGTGTTCACACTTGCAGAATACCCTTTTAATAACCGCAGAGATTTCCATAAAGTCATTTTATTTCACCTCTCTTTCTATGGTTTAAATAAAAGATCCTGAGCAGTGTTAATCTTCGTCCAGTCATGGGGAAGCTCTCAGGGCAAACCACATGATTACAGAATTTTAGAGTTCGTTTCAGGACATTTCACGACAATCTCTTGCCCCAAGAAATGTCTGTAAATCTGAATAGTTAAAGCTGCCGGCTGAAGGTCGACACTCATTAGATGAAAGATTATCATAAAACCAGCTAGTGTCCATCCAGAGTTTCCGGATATTTAAAATCCGGCACTGAGTCACGCAGATGCGTTGGTGTCGCGACGTTCCTCGGTGTCCAAAAGGTTAACAGGCATCTGGTGGGACGCGACCCGCCGGTTGTCGGCTGTTCGGTTCTGCTGAACTGTTTATATGTTTTTTGGTTTAGACGTTATTTCAGCCAGGAGAATAAATATCAGTGAACCAAACAAGGTGGCCAGTAAATCAAAATGATCATATGAACCATTGCGGAAATAATTATCAAAGACAGTGATCAGGGAATTGTTAGGAAACTTTTCAGCTAAACTCTCATGAAAAAAAGCGGAGTATTCCTGGCCGATTTCGAATAAGGAATCGATGATGAGCCAGAAGATACCTACAATAATCAGATTCTTTCTGTTTTGAGAGATTACGCTGTAAGTTAACAGGCTGAATGCGAGAACGTGGAATAGTTCAGGAGCATTGCCACCGAAGCTACCGAAAATGTCAGGCATTTTATGGAAATATTTTTCAAGGAAGGAAAATTTACTGAGAAAATAAACAGTTTCCCAAGGCCTGCTTGTAAAATATTCCAAAGAGCCGACAAAAAGGAAGATCAAGCCCAAAATGAATTGAGTTTTATTGATAATGCTTGGTTTTTTGTTCTTTCTTAAATTTTCGGAAAAGTTTTGAGACATAGATATTTGAAGTATGAGGTTACGGTTAATTGATGAGAGCTTGCTCTTTTGTCAAGCAGAATAGGAAAGTTACCCTTGCATGTCAATGAGAACTCGACCACAGGAGATAGCGTATTTTTGTTTAAACCATACTCAAAGAATGGGAGGCTACCTGTAAACTGGAAAGCACCATTTTCCAGGATAGATGGTAGCAAACATAGAAAAGGGTCACGGCATAAACTCCGTAACCTGTTGATTTTACAGATAGGCGGTGCTGGATTTGAACCAGTGACTTCTGCCGTGTGAAGGTAGCATTCTTCCACCATGCAGTGCGGCTGTCTACCATCCGAGAAATCTGCAACAGACTCCAAGATGCAGCCGCAAACTGCTGACCAGGCTCTGCCGCTGTGCCAACCACAGTCTGAAGAACTTTTTCGCACGGCTCAAGCATCTCTTCGGCGCACAGAGCACCCCGGCCATCCGCCGCCGGAAACCTCCATGAAGATTTGATCGAATCCCTGCCGTTTGACGAAGGAGAGATTATGAGGAGCCGAGCATCACAATCAACTGAATCGCACCGTGACGCCTTCTGGATCGGTGCGGGTAAAACGAAGCAAAATCGGTGAATTTTATGGGGTTCTCGAATTGACAGCGGGGCAGGGATTGATACCATCAGGAAGACCAAGTCATTTTTCTCATGAAAATCCGTGGGGAGGGGTGGACACAGGCGCCGCAGGCGCGATCTTCGAAAAAGCAATTTTCTGTCAACTATCAACATCAACATCTTAAACCCAATAACCAAGAAGGGAGAACTAAATGAAAAAGCAACTGGTAGCAGTGGTAATGGCGGCCATTTTTCTTTGTGTGCCGATGGCTTTTGCCGAAATGCCAGGCCCCGATCCGGATTCATTGTGGGAGTACATCACAAAAGAAAGTTCATATACAAAATGGGAGTTTTGGCCTGACCATCAAGGTATGCAACCTGGACGAGCACCCCACGGTCCGTTGCACAAAGTCTTTGTAAATGACCGTGCTCTGAATTCTACCCAACCGCCCGTACAATATGGCTCCATTGCAGTAAAGGAAAATTACGGCACGGACAAAGAGCTCAAGGCAATCACAGTGATGTATAAAGTCACCGGTTATAATCCAGATGCCGGAGACTGGTTCTGGGCCAAATTTTCGCCCGATGGTAAAGCGGATATTTTTGGAAAGCCGGCAGGATGTGTTGGTTGCCACGGGACCAGGGCCAAAAACGATTTCATCCTTGTGCATGAGTTCAAGTAAAACTTTTCTTTCAGGCGACCTTTAATCGTTGCAATTTAGTTCCCATCCGGAAACTCCGGGTGGGAACTGGTAGGTTTCCAAGTCGGGAACTAATTATTCAAGATACCCTTCAGTCTTATTCCTTACCGGTGAGGAAATTAAATCTTTGACAGACTATTTAAAATCCCCCTGATGCCCTAAAAACAATAGCTAACGCGTTCTGAAAAAGGAGTTCTTGTGACGATACAAGTCTATCGCTGCCCGATTTGCGGGCATCTTCACGAGGGAGTCCGCGATTTTCATTTTTGTCCAGTCTGTGGCACACCGGCTGAACATTTCCTACGGAACACACCGGCTGAGCTACCCGGGCACTGGGATTTGAAAAGCCGTATGATGATCAGCGCAATGGCCGAATCCGGTCATTATGCCCTGGAGGGAAAGGGCACCACGCGTCGTTTTCTCAACATGGACAATTTGCTCTTTCTGCCGGCCCAGGTGGCCCGCCAACCACTCTTGGATGAAGAACCGGTTGCTACCCAGGTGGTTCTGGGAAAAACTGCACGCCGGCCCATAATCATCGAGACACCGGTTTTAAATGCGGGTATGTCCTTCGGTGCTCTCAGCCGCGAAGCAAAAATGGCTCTGGCTAAAGCGTCTGCCATGGTCGGCTCAGTTGCCAACACTGGTGAAGGCGGCATGCTGAACGAAGAAAGAGAGTTGGCTGAAAAGATTACTTTGCAATACTCCACAGGACGGTTCGGCATATCGGATGAACGCCTGAAGCAGGCGGATATGGTTGAGATAAAAATTTCTCAAGGGGCAAAGCCCGGAATGGGCGGTAAGCTGCCGGGAGTCAAAGTGACAGCCGAAATCGCCCGTATTCGCCAAATTCCAGTCGGACAGACCGCTGCATCGCCGGCACGCCACGTGGATATCAACTCTCCCCATGCATTGTCCGAACTCATTAACCACCTGCGGGAATTGACAGAGGGAAAACCCATATCCCTTAAAATTGTAGGTGGTCATCTGGATGCCGATCTCAAAGCCATCTTTTCCCAGACATACACTCCAGATGTACTGGTAATTGACGGCGGTGAAGGGGGTACCGGCGCTGCACCGATTTTTACCAAGGATCACGTCGGGCTGCCGCTGGTATATTCCCTGCCGAGGGTGTCCGACTTTCTGAAAGAACAGAATTTAATCGATCGGGTCACTTTGATTGCCACCGGTGGCTTGCGCCACGCCAGTGATGTGGCCAAGGTATTGGCCCTTGGAGCAGACGCCGTCTATCTGGGGGGGGCTTTAAAAATTGCTTTGGGTTGTCGATATATCCGTAAGTGTCATGAAGGCGTCTGCCCGTACGGAATTGCCACCCAGAATCCTCAATTGCGCAGCCGTCTTGATGTTGCGCAAGGTGCGGAGAAAATTGCCCGATTTATTCGTGCCACCACCGAAGAAATCAAAGCGATTTGTCGTATTTGCGGCAAATCCCGTTTGTATGATCTGGATCGCAGCGATTTAGTCGCTCTTGATCCGGAACTATCTCGAATTACCGGCATAGAAATGGCTTAAGGGAGAAGATCAATGCAGCCTGATGTGAATTCACTTTTAGCGCTTGTATACCTCATCTCCGGGGCAATTGCGGTGGCTATCATGCTCGAGCTCAAGGGCAAGCCAAAAGATCGGATTAATGTCCGGGCCTTTGTTTTGACCCACCGCTTGTTGGGATATTTGTTTGCAGCAATATTTATCTTTATGCTGGTAAACATGGTTAAAAAAGTCGGCGCCTACCAGGATGAGGTTAGTACAAAAACCGTTATTCACATTGCCCTTGCCATTTCTATCGTGCCGCTATTGTCTTTGAAAATTGCTATTGTGCGCAAATACAGGGCGTTTACCAGTCACCTGTTAATTCTGGGTGCCGGTATTTTTACATTTTCAGCAGTGCTTGTAATGTTGACGGCCGGTTATTATTATCTTCACCGATCAGATGTTCGTTACACTTCCATAACGGCAGTGGATGAAAGCATTTTAGATGATGACATCGGCCGCCATTTTGTTTTCAAGCGGTGCGGCAAATGCCACGCCTACGAGCGGATATTTCGATCATTCAAAAGCGAAAAAGGATGGTCGCAAACAGTCAATCGTATGGCGCAAATCGACGCACCCAACATTCGTCCTTTTGAAATCAAGCAGATTATTAATTTTCTGGTCAATCAGCAAGAGCGTCGAAAAAATGATCAGGCTGATCAGGTGGCGGAAGAGATCGGTAAAACCTTGCTCAAGCAGAAATGCACGCTGTGCCATGACTTGGAGCGGGTGACCCGTGCATCTAAAACAGAAACAGAATGGAGTGCCACAGTCGAGCGGATGATCACAAATATGGGAGATCCGGAATTTCTAAACCCCATTGATAAAAAGGCTCTTGTGAAATATTTATCAAAAACAGAGTGAATTAAAGGATCTGCATGCAAGCATAATTGTCCTGTACTGACGGGTTCCTCACCCCCGCTTGACCTCAATGGCCAGGGTATTAATCTTTTTCCTCAGGGTATTGCGGTTAATCCCCAGGATTTCGGCAGTCCGCACCTGATTACCGCGGGTCTGGTGGAGAATAATGTTGATCAGCGGCCTTTCTATTTGATGCAAAACCATCTCGTAAAGGTTATCCAATTCGTGAAGATCCATCTTGGCAAGGGAGTTTTCCAGCTTTCGTGCCACCACAGTTTCGAGAGATTCATCCTGGTTTTTGTTACGATGACCGTCAAGTAGGCCGGGAAAATCTTCCGGCATCAGGATGTGGTTGGGGGAGAGCAGCGCAGCGCGCTTGATGACATTCTCCAGCTCGCGGACATTGCCTGGCCAGCTGTGCCTCTGCAAAAATTCGATGGTGTCCTGACTGCATTCTGTGACACTGACCCCCAGGTCTTTCTGGGCCCGTTGGAGAAAAAACTCGACCAGTGCCGGGATATCGTCCTTGCGTTGTTGTAGCGATGGCAGGTTGATCGGCACAACGTTCAACCGATAATAGAGATCCTCGCGGAACCTTTTTGCTGCAATCAGCTTGGCAATATTTTGATTGGTTGCCGCGACGATCCGCACATCGACGTGCAGGATTTGGCTGCCGCCGGTGCGGGTAATCTCTTTCTCCTGCAAAACCCTGAGGAGTTTGGCCTGCAATTCCAGGGGCATGTCGCCGATCTCATCGAGAAACAGGGTGCCGCCGTTCGCTTGTTCGAACTTGCCGGCTTTGCGTTCGGTGGCTCCGGTAAAGGCTCCCCGTTCGTGGCCGAAGAGCTCACTCTCCAGCAGATCATGGGGAATGGCGGCACAGTTGATGGCAATGAAGGGCTTGGCGAAACGACCGCTATTGAAATGGATTGCCCGGGCAATCAGTTCCTTGCCGGTACCGCTTTCGCCCGTGATCATTACGGTCACATCGGAAGGGGCCACCCGGCCGAGAGTTTTATAGACTTCCTGCATCGGTTGACTGTTGCCGATAATCGAACGGCCGAAGCTGTACTGCCCCTGCAACTCCTCTTTAAGCTGGCTGATCTGATTGCTGACCTCGGCGGCCTTTTGGGCCTTGAGGATGATGGCATCGAGGGCGTCCAGATCGAAAGGTTTGGTCAGGTAATCGTAGGCGCCGTTTTTCATCGCCGCAACGGCATTTTCCATGGTCGACTCGGCAGTCATAATGACGACCAGCGTGGCCGGGTATTCTTCCCGGACCTGTTTTAACAGTTCGATCCCTTGCAGGCCGGGCATTTTGATGTCAAGGACGGCCAGATCATAGTGATTCTTCCGGAACAGGTTGAGCGCCTGCCTGCCATCCTCGGCGAGATCGACCGTGAAACCCTGCTTTTTCAGTGCCCTGGAAAGAACCCAGCGGATACTTTCTTCATCATCGGCAACAAGAATGCGTTCAATTGACATCTTTATTTTTTCCCTTTGATTGCTGTTTTTTGACGACCATTGCGGTGCAACGGTAGGGAGACCTTAACAGACGTCCCCCCTTGTGGGCGATTGCTGATATTCAGAAAACCGCCGAAGTCAGCAATTATCCTTTGGCAGATCGCCAATCCCAGCCCACTACCACCAGTCTTGGTGGTGTAAAAAGGCATGAAAATATGTTCCAGCTGTTTTTGCGGGATACCGGGGCCTTCATCTTTGATCGTGACCAGAACCATCTGGGTCGATCGGGCCCCGGGAATGCTCATGTGGTACTCGCTATCGATGCGGCTTTCAATGGCGATTTCACCGTTCTTCGGTGAGGCTTCCCCGGCATTTTTAATCAGGTTCAAAAATAATTGCACCAGGAGATCCCGATCACTGTAGATATCCGGAATGCTTGGATCCAGCCTTAATGCGAAACGGATGGAACGATCCGCAAACACCTGTTTCTGCAGCATGACGATTTCATCGAGGATCTGGCTGATATTTGCTTTTCCGGGACGGGCTTTTCGTGGTCGTGACAGATTGAGTAGCTCCTCGATGATCCGATTGACCCGCTCGGTTTCCCTGATCATCAGCCCGGTATACTCTTGTAGCTCACGATTCCCTTCCAGCTCCATCTGCAGAAGCTGGGCCGCGCCTTTGATCCC